>JANMVW010000164.1:0-7961 GCA_031393555.1 Acidobacteriota bacterium | reverse complement strand
ATTTCGAGCTCGGCGCGCCGGCGCGTGTTCTCGAGCGCCAACGCCGCATGATCGGCGAACGCCTCGACGAAGCGCAGGTCCTCGCGCGTGAAAGGCTTCCCTTGGCGGCGGCTATCAAGATAGACGGTTCCGACGATCCGTCCGCGCGACCGCATCGGCACGCACATCAATGAGCGGATGCGAAAGAGGCTGACGCTCTTGAAGTCCTTGAATCTGTCGTCTTGCCCGGCATCGAGCGCGAGAATCGATTCGCCGCGCTCGGCCTGCGCCACGATGCGGTGGCTGAATGATTCGACGTCGGCCTCGGTCTCTTTTTCCAAGTTGCGGGCCAGGCGCACCGAAAAATCCGATCCCGTCGGCCCCGACAGCAGGATCATTCCACGCTCGGCGTTGACGGCCTGCATCGCCATTTGCAGACTAGATTCGAGCAGCACCTCCGGGTCGTCCTCGGAGTTGAGCGCGCGGATCATGTCGTAGAGCGCCTCGATACGTTTCGTCTCCGATTCCTTGGGGACGGTGGCCAGAAGCTTGCGGATCACCGGTTGGTCCAGGAAGTCGCGGCGCCAATCGGGGTCTTCGATCCGGCTCGCGGCGAGCTGAATCAGTTCGCTCCCCTTGAGGCGGCACGCGTTGGCTTCGTCCGTTCGGCCGAGCGCGACCAACGCGTCGGCCAGGGCGAACTGGATCTTCCCGAAGATGTGCGGAGCGACCGGAACGCCGGGAGATGGGACGACATCCCTCAGCAAGGAAACGACACCATCGTGCTGACCCAGTTTTCTCTGGGCCAAGGCCAATTGCAGAAGGAGACCAGCACGGCCGGCTTCCGGAAGGGCCTTGGTCTCGCTAGTCAAAAACGCGTTCGCTTTCTCGATCATCGGCTGGGCAGGTTCGACGCAACCGTCCGAATTACGCCAGATCAATTCGTGGACCAGGGCGTCGAGATAAATCAAAGGCCCCTTGACGCGGAACATCTCGAGCGTTCCGTCGAGCAGATGGCTGACGTCGTCCGTCTCCTGAGAGTCCGATTCGACGATCGCCCGGGCGAGCGCCATGCGAGCGTATCGGATCCAGAGTTCCGTCGCGTCGGGCCTCCGAAGCTCAACGTATCGGGTGAGCAGTGGAATCGCCTCCCGGGGTCGGCCGGCATCCATGAGGCACTCGGCGTGGAGGATTGCCGATGTAACGGTGTTAGGGACGATTCCACTGAAGTGCCCGAGTTCCTCGGCCGCCCCCGCTACTGCGACCGCCTTGTCGAATCGCCCGACGAGAGCATGAAGTCGCGCTGTTTGGTGCGTCGCGCGGCGAAGCAACTCAGGCCTCTGCTCCCTCGCTGCGATTGCCGTTGTTTCGCGAAGCGTGGCCTCCATCGCGTCGACGTCATTGCGACGCTCCTCCACCATTGCTCGTGTGGCCAGAAGGAGCATTAGCGTGTCGACGAGTTCGAATCGCCGAGCAAGCGTCTCAGCGTCCCGACATCGCTGATCCGCCCCGGGATTGTCGAGCCGCCAACCGGACGCTGCGCTTCCGACAAGTGCCTCCGCGCGAACTTCCGGCGGAATGTCGCCGCTCATATCCGCGGCGCGGGTGGCCGACTCAAAAGCCTCACGAAATTCGAAGCGCTGCATTCTCGCGTGCGTGACGACCACGAGCGCCAGCGCCGTTGAGGCGGGAAATCGGGAGTTCGGATCATCGCTGACAAGCTTGGCCGCTGCGACTTCGGCCGCACCAAGTTGTCCCGAACTGAGAAGCGCCTTCGCCCTCCTCGCCCTCGCCATGAACCTCGCGTCGTCGGCCGTCGCATGTCTCGCCGCCCAGCCATACGCCCTGACCGCCGCCTGGTGCTCCGTCGCAAGCCGCAGCGCATCCCCGCGCTTCATCCACAACTCCGCACGCCGGAGGTCGCGACGGGGGAGCGCAGTCAATGCGAAGCGGTAGCGCTCGGCGGCCTCGCCCCAGTCCTTCGCGACTTCGGCGGCAGAGGCGGCGTCGAGCGCCGCTGCGAGCGCGCGGTCGGTCTCTCCAGCGCCGCGCCAGAGGCGGGCGAGGCGCCACGCGGTGACGCCGAAGACGTCGCGATCCTGCGCGGCGTAGTGCGTGGCCGCCAGGGCATGCAGTTGGCGCAAGCGCTCGGGGCTCGTCGCGCCTTTCACGGCGTCCGCAACGCGGCGCGAGTCGGGAGACACGCCGCCGGCCGTTGGCCGCGCTAGTCCGGCGGCGATCGCCTCCGCCGCGGCGGCTGGGGAGCGGTCTTCGAGTCCTGCCAGTTCGCCCACGAGTGACTCGGAAACGTCGTCGCCAAGCACCGCGAGCGCGTCCATCCACGCACGCGCTTCCGGCGAGAGCGCATCGAGGCGGCGTCGAATCGATTGCAGGAGAACGGCGGCGACGGGGATGCGCGCCTTGCGCTCCCACACGCCTTCGATCAACAGCGCTTCGGCCGCGCCCGCGTTTCCCTCGGAAGCGTCGAGCAGCCACTTCACGCGAGCTTGCGCGGACGATTGGCCCGCCGTGGCGCGCTCGATCATCGCCTTGAGGCCAGGCTGGCGCATCGGTGCGAGCTCGACCCGGGCCAGCGAAGGCACGACGCCGGTGTCCGCCAGGAGCTTTCTGAGCCGTGGGTGTTGCAGCTCACCCGGGCGCACGGCGGCGACGATGTGCACCGGCGCTTCACGCGGTTCGCGCGCGATGCGGTCGAGGAAGCTCGCCACCGCGTTGTCGGCGCGCTCCAACTCGTCGAGCAGCACGAGCGTCGGACCTTTCGCGGCGTCGGCGCGCACGCGCGCGACGAATTCATCGGACGACGTGGGAAGCGCACCGGGCGGAGCGTGCACGCGCCACCCGCGCCCCGCACCCTCCGCCGCGAGGTACCGGAGGAGGCGCGTTTTCCCGGAGCCTGCGTCCCCGCACAGCCACACGACGCGAGCGGCCTCGGACTCGGTGATTTCGGTTCGAAGTGCCGCCAATTCTTCGTCCCGTCCCACGGGAGCGCCCGAGCCCAAGCGAGCGGCGCGGTCGTCGGTCGTTTCGAGTGGCTCTTTCGAGCCGCACGCTTCGTTCAAGCGCGCGAGCGCGTCGATCGCGCTCAACGGCCGGTCGCCGGGGTCGGGGGAGAGCAGGTCGTCGATCCAGCGAGTGAGCCCGGCGGGGAAGCCCGTGGGGAGTTTCGGGCGCGCGCGCCGGCCTTCACGCACCGCGTCCACAAATCCGGCGACGTCGCTGCCCTTCACGATGTAGGGCGGCTTGCCGTGCTCGGCCTCGTAGATCAGCGCGCCGAACGAGTAGAGGTCCGACCGCTTCGTCGGCGCCTCGCCGTCGAACAACTCGGGGGCGATGTACGAGAGCGTTCCCGCCATCGCGGGCGTCACGGCCCGGGGGTCGCTGCGGCGCACCACCGCCAGTCCGAAATCCAGCACGACGACGCGATGCCCTGCCTTGGCGGAGTTCCTCACCAGGATGTTTCCCGGCTTGAGATCGCGATGGACGAGCCCGAAATCATGAAGGAACGCCAGCGCGCGCAGGGTCTCCGCCGCCAGCGGCACGAGCGAGTCCGGCCCTTCGCGCCTCACCGTCGCGACGAAGTTCTCGCCGTCGACGTGCTCCATCGTGAACTGCGAGCGACCGGTCTCCGGATCCACGTGCAACTCGAAGACCTCGATGAGATTCGGATGGCGCAGAGTCGCCAAGGTTGCGAACTCGCGGTGCAGCGCGGCGACGTCATCGGCGCCGGCTTCGAACAGCTCTTTCAAGGCGAGGCGCGAACCTGGTCTTAAGAGATCTTCGACGAGGACGACTCGTCCCGCCCCTCCGACACCCAGCGCATTGAGAAGTCGAAACCGCTCCACGCCGAATCCCCTTTAATAATGAGCGGAATATACGGCGGAACGTCGCGCAAGAGTCGAGAGATCGTATCAAGTTGAGACGACAAAATTACATCAACAGGGACAAATAAGAACATATTCGAACGCCTTAGTGGTTAACGGAACGCTTCGATGGCGGGCTCGGTCAGCTCTGGAGCTTCTTGAGCCGTCCGAGAGCTCGCGCCTTCGCCGCCCGGTCGCGCACCGCCACGAAGATCGTGTCGTCACCGGCGATCGTGCCGACCACCTCCGGCCACGCGAGGCGATCGAGTCCGACGGCGACGTGGTTGGCCTCGCCGGCCGGGGTCTTGAGGACGATGAGTGCATCCCCCGCAGACTCGACGGACGACACAACATCCGCGATCCGCTCGAGGTCTGGGTTTCCTCGAGGCCGCGCATCCTTCCGCGGGCGCCGGTAGACACCGTCGATCTTCACGAGCCCGAGCGCCGCGATGTCGCGGCTCACCGACGATTGGTTCGCCGCCCAGCCCGCCTCGGCGAGTGCTTCGGCAAGCTCGTCCTGAGTACGAAGCTCCCGCGAAGCGACGAGCTCGAGAATGCGCCGCCGCCGCTGGTCCCGTTCGGTAGGCATGCGCGCATTATCCCGCAAGCCGGTGCATCGCGGCGTCGAATCGCGCGCGCGAGGCGCGCGCCCATCGCCGCTCTCGTGCGAGGCGTTCCCGCAGGGTCGAAAGGCCGAGATTGCCGAGACCGCCGGTCGACACGCGCCGCCGCAAGATTTCGGACGGAGCGGGCCGTGCGAACGCGTCCCCGTGGCCGATTGCCGCGGCGACGTCCCGGTACGCGGTACGGAACGGGATCCCGGTTTCCGCACGGCGCAACGCCTCGTCGGTGGACAGCGTTCCGGCATCGAGGGCAGCCAGGCTGCGAGCCCGGTTGACCGTAAGACTCGGAAGCACCGCTGACGTCATCTGCAGCATCTCCGAGGTCGTGTCGAGCCCACCGATCAGCGGCGGCTTCAAGAGCTGGACGTCGCGGTTGTAGCCGCCGTGGAGCTTCGACTTCAGCTGCAACACCGCGACGAGAGCCGTGTCGACGAGCGCCGCGCGGGCGCGCGTCAACTCGAAAACGTCCGGATTCCGTTTGTGCGGCATGAGACTCGAGCCCGTGCACCATTCGGGTGGGATGACGAGGAACCCCGTGTCCTCCCCGGAGAGCGCGATCGCATCGCAGGCGAGACGTGAGACCTCGTGCGCGAGCTCGGAGCAAAAGGAGAGCACTACGGCTTCCAGCTTGCCCCGCCCGTTCTGCACCGTCGCGGGTATGTGCTCGACGGTGGCGAAGCCGAGCGCGCGAGCGGTCGCCTCACGATCGAGACGGAGCGGCACGCCGTAGCCCGCGCCGATTCCAAACGGCGACCGGTCGGCGCGCGCCCAAACGGCCGGAAGCCCCGCAAGGGTCACGAGCAAGCCGTCCGCGAAGGCCGCAGCCCACGCGCCCGCGGACGACGGCATCGCGCGGCGCCCGTGCGTAAAGCCGGGCCAGAGCGCGGTGCGGTGCTTCGCCGCGAAAGAAAGAAGCGCGCCGACGAGCGCCGACGTGTCGTCGTGAAGGGCGAGGAGCCGGTCTTTGATATGGAGTCGCAGGTCGCAAGCGATCTGATCGTTGCGCGAGCGGCCCGTGTGCAGGCGCAATCCGTCCTCGCCGAGTCGCTTGGTGATCCAGAGTTCGACCGCCGTGTGCGCATCCTCGTGGCCGGCCTCGATCCGCAGCCTGCCTCGATCGACCGCTCGCAACGCGGCGCGAAGCGCAAGACGCAGCCGGGCCGCCCCCGCGCGCGAAAGCAGTCCCGACGCGGCCAGCCCCTCCACATGTCCCAAACTCCCCAACACATCCCAGCGCAGAAGGCGCGCGTCCCACTTCGCGTCGTCTCCGGCCGTGTAGCGCAGCACGTCGGCCCGTGGGCCGCCTCCCGTTCCCCAGAGGGCCGTCGCCTTCGAACGCGTCCGCACGCTCACGACAGATACTCCTGGGCGAGCTGCGCGTAGAACGTTCGGGCCGCTCGCACTTCGGTCAACGACACCCACTCGTCGGGAGTGTGGGACAGGCGCGTATCGCCGGGTCCGCACTTCACGACGTCGAGATCCTTCAAGAAGACCCAGTCGGAACACGTCGGGCTGCCGTAATGCCGGCTCGTCGGTCTCGTGCGCACGGCGGCATCGAGCAGGCGCGAGCCGTGCGGTGTTTGGCAGGGCACCAGCCGCTCGGACACGACGACCACCTCGGAGGCGAGCGACGAGCGCAACCGCTCGGCGATCTCGGCGTGGGTCCAGTCGGGTGTCGAGCGCACGTCGAGCAAGGCGCGCGCAGTTGCCGGCGTGACGTTCCGGCCGATGCCGGCTTCCGCGATCGTCGGCGTGGCGGTGACGCGCCCGAGGACGGGGTGTTCGCGATCGTCGAACAGGCCCTCCAGCCGGACGAGGTCGCGTGCCAGCTCGACCAGCGCGTTTTTGAAACCCGGCACGTGAGCGTTCCCCGCGTGCCCCTGCGTGCCGCGCGCCACGAGATCCACCATCATCAGCCCGCGCTGCGCGACCGCGAAGTCGAGTCCCGTCGGCTCGCCCACGACGGCCGCGTCGATCGGTCCGCACGCCGCCACGGCGGCGGCCATCGTCGAGTCCCGCGTTTCCTCGCCGAATCCGAGAATGACGAGGAGGCGGCCGCGGAGCCGGCCCGCACGCTCGGCGTCGGCGGCCGCGGCGAGCATGGCCGCCACCGACGCCTTCGCGTCCGACGCACCGCGTCCGTACAGGCGCCCGTTCTCCGCCTCCGCGGCGAACGGCTTCCGTGTCCATCCCTCTCCGGGAGGCACGGTGTCGAGATGGGAGACGAACGCGAGCGACGGGCCCTCCGCGCGCCCCGCGGTGACGATCACGCCGTGGGAGGCAAGCTCGACGCGAAGGCCGAACGCGCGCGCGGCTTCGACCGCGCAGCGCGCGACTTCGGCCTCGGTTCCGCTCACCGACGGAATCGCGACGAGCTCGCGCAAGAGAGCGGCTTCATCCGGCGAGCTCCGCATCCGCGTAGGCCTCCTTCTCTTTGCGCCGGACGATCATCGTCCCGCACCCGGCTCCCGTGAACACCTCGAGCAGCAACGCGTCCGGGGTTCGCCCGTCGAGGATGTGCGTTCGCTCGACGCCGCCCTCGGCCGCGCGCACGCAGGCCTCGACCTTCGGCCGCATGCCGCCCGAGATCGCCCCGCCAAGCACGAGCGCCTCGAGGTCCGCGGCGTCGGCGAAGCTGACGACCGTCGTCGGATCCGACGTGTCACGCAAGACGCCCGGAGCGCCGGTGAGCACCAGGAGTTTCGCCGCTTTGAGGGCGACGGCGAGCTTCTCGGCGACCGTATCGGCGTTGACGTTATAGACGTTCCCGTCGGCGTCCCCCGCGAGGCTCGACACGACGGGCACGAACCCGGCGCCCAGCAGCGTCAGGAGAACCGAGACGTCGACGCTCTCGATGTCGCCGACATGGCCGAAGTCCACGAGGCGCGTGACGCCGTCGTCGCCGGCCACCTCGCGTGGGGGACGGCGCGTCGCGGTCAGCAGTTCGGCATCCACGCCGCTGAGCCCGACCGCCGGAACGTGGCTGTGCCGGAGCGCCGCGAGCAGGTCGACCTTGACCGTCCCCGCGAACGCCATCTTCGCGATTTCGAGCTGCGCGTCGTCGGTGACGCGCCGGCCGGCGACGAGGACCGGCTCGACGCCCAGGCGCCGCCCGAGCGCGGTCGCCTGCGGGCCGCCGCCGTGCACGAGCACGCAACGGATCCCGAGCGAATGCAGGAGGCCGACCTGCGCCGCCAGCGCGTCGCGCGTCCGGTGGTCGCCCAACACCTCGCCTCCGGCCTTCACGACGAAAGTCCTTCCCCGGTAGGCACGCACGTAGCCGAGCGCCCCCTTGAGTCCCGCGATCCCTTCGATCATCCCGATCCCTCCATCAAAAAGGGGACAGTCCCCTTTTCCTAAGAAACTCCCTCACTCGCGACGCTGTTTTGGACGAGTTGGTACCCGAGGTTTTTCGCGCGGCGCGTGAGGTTTTCGATGACGCGACGCCTGTACCGCTCTTCGTAGTATTTGGCGCCGG
>JANMVW010000161.1:0-6532 GCA_031393555.1 Acidobacteriota bacterium | reverse complement strand
CTGGACATGTTGTTCAACGTCGGTTTGGATCGCGCGATGGTCGCCGGGGGTGGTAGGGTGCTCGTCCCGGAGTGAACGAGGGAATCAACCGAATGAGCGGCGAGGAACAAAGGATCCTGGACGCCTACGCGAAGCGTAAGGCGCAAAAACAGGCGAGCGTCAGATTCCACTGTTACGGCTCGTTGTCCCACATGTACGAGGTCCAAGAGCGTCACCGCGAGACGTTGCGCCTTCTCGGACGGTTCGGCTACAAGGATCTGTCCACGGCGCACATGCTCGATGTGGGCTGCGGCGACGGCAACATGCTTCGCCAGTTCATGCAGTGGGGGGCGACGCCAAAAAACCTGGCCGGAATCGATTTGAGGCGCGAGCCGGTCGCGCGCGCGCTCGAGCTCAACCCGGGGCTCGACGTGCGCTGCGGCTCAGCGTTTGCGCTTCCTTGGCCGGACGCGTCTTTCGATCTGGTGTCGCTCCATACGGTGTTCACGTCCATTCTGGATGCGGCCATGAGAGCCCGGCTCGCCGGAGAGGTTCGCCGCGTCGTGAGACCCGGCGGCGCGGTCCTTTGGTACGACTTCATTTACAACAACCCGAGCAACCCCGATGTCCAAGCGGTCGCCAGGAAGCAGGTGAGAGCGCTTTTCGACGGCTTCGAAATTCACCTGAAACGGATCACGCTGGCCCCCCCGCTCGGGCGCCTCGTGCCTGAAGGCCTGCTCTCGATCCTGTATCCCGTGCTCGCGAGCTTTCCGTTTCTCTGCACGCACGATCTGGGGTTGTTCACCAAGCCCTGAGCGCCGCGGCGCCCGACGGTTCGACGAGCTGGCTGTAAACAGATTTGATGCGATCCACGACGCGGCGCTCATCGAATCGTTCGAGGGCGAGGCCCCGCGCGCGCTCACCCATCCGCAGCCTCAACGGTTCGTCGGTGAGCAGTCGGAAGAGGCGGTCCGCAAGAGCGTTCGCGTCGTCGTAGGGGACCAGGTATCCGGTTTCGCCGTCCTCAAGGACGCTCCTCGTCCCGACGACATCCGTGGCGACGACGGGCCGTCCCGCGGCGCCGGCTTCGATGATCGCCCGCGGCACGCCCTCGAGCCACGACGTCAAGACACACACGGAAGCGCGGGCGATCAGGTCGGGCACGTCGGTTCGGTAGCCCAGGAACTCGACGTGATCGCCGAGTCCGTTTGCGGCCACAAAACGTTCGTACTCTTCTTTCAGTTCTCCGCCCCCCGCGAGGCGAATCTTGAACGCCAGGCCGCGGTCACGCAGCAGCAGTGCGGCCTTGAGGAGCATCGGGTGGTTTTTCACGGCCTCCATCCGGGCGACGTAGAGCACGACGGGGGGGTCGGTGTCCGGCGCCCGGTCGGTTTCGAAACGATCCAGCTGGATTCCGTTGCCGACGAGCACGAGCTTTTCGGCCGGCGCGATGTGCTGCCTGAGCGTCTCGTCGACGTCGGAAGCACTCTGGAAGAGGTGCTTTTCGGCGAGGGGCGACAGGACGCGCTCGACCGTGATGAAAAACCACCTCTTCAGCGGGGCCATGTGGTCGTGGTGATGGTAGCCGTGCGCTTGGTAGACGAGGTGAGGCGTGCGGGCGAGCACTCCCGCGATCCGGCCGATGACGCCGACGAGGCAGCCGTGCAAGTGCACGACGTCGTATTTCTCGCGCCGGAAGAGCCTCGCCGCCTGCACGATGCACGAGACGACCGGGACCGGCGAGAGACCCCTCGGGATGTCGAGCACGTGGACCGTGTGCCCTCGGGCGCGCAGCCACTCGACGTGCTCGCCGCTGCCGCAGCAGATGGCGTTGGTGAAGTTCGGATCGCGATTGATCTGCGCGACCCGCTCGTCGAGCAGTTCCCGTGCCGCGAGATCCGTGTTGATGAAATCCAGGACCTTGTGCCGCAACCTACAGCCTTTGATATAGCCAGTTGGGCAGATAGAACCGCCGCTTGTTCAGCACGACGCCGAGCACGTTCGCGTTGGCTTGCTTCAGCAGGTCCACGGTTTGCTTCGCCACTTCCCAGCGCACACGCCCGGACTCGATGACGAGGACGACGCCGTCGACGTGTCCGGCCAGCCGCAACGCCGTCATGTCTTTCAGAGCGGCCGGGGCGTCGATCACGATGAAGCGGTAGACGTTCTTCAACTCCAGAAAAGCGCTCTGCACGTCACGGGGACGATGGACGTCGAGCTGTCGGGTCTTGGGCTCTTCGTTGGCCTTCAGGACGTTCGTGTTGAAGGAGAGCGATTGCTCCGCGACGTAGTCTTGCGCGGCCCTCGCGTCGACCAACAAAACGGGCCCGAGAAGGGTGTCGGCGAGCATGGCGGCGAGGTTGGAGGCGACGACGCTCACGCCCTCGCCGCGATAGCAACTGGTGACGGCGATGACTCCCGGCGGCCCGAGGTTGCCGTTCCCGTAAACGAACATCCGGCTCTGCAGCACGTCGTAGAAGCTCTTCGCGTCCTGGTGGACGATCCAGTCCTTCGAGACCCGAGTCGCTCCCTCGCGCGGCCCGCCGGTCCGGGGCAACCCCGCCGCGTCGGCGTGAACGATTGGGGCGACCGCTTCTTGGGAGAGCAGGGGGATGGTGACCAGGGTCCGCAGGCCGAGCTTGGCGTCGACGTCCGCGGGCATCCGGATCAGATGGTCGAAGTACTCGGCGACGAACGCGACTCCGATCCCGCCGAAAAGCGCGATCAGGAGCCCGAGCGCGAGGTTGAGGGCCTTTTGCGGACTGAACGGATCCGCCGGGAGCGTCGGCTCTTGAACCACACTGATGTTCGAGATCCGCTCTCTCTCGAGAGCGATGCCGATCCGCGCCTGCTCGAGTTTCTGCGAATACTCCCGATAGTTCGCCCCATCGATCGCGATCTCGCGCTCGAGTTGGGACATCCGGGCCTCGACATTGATCAAGGCGTCACGCTTGGTTCGCTCGGTGCCGGCTCCTCGCGTCACCGAGCCGAGTTTGGCTTCGAGGGTGCGCAGGTGCAGGGTTTCCGAGTACGTCGCGGAACTCAACTCTTCGCGAATTGCGCTGTCCAGGAGTTCCGTCAGCTTCGCGATCTGGTCGCGAAGTTTTTGGACTCGACTGTTTTCCGGCTGGAACTTCGAGAGAAGCTCTTCCTCTTCGATGGCGAGGGCGTTCAGCTTCTTTCGAATGTCATCGGCCGGGGAGTTCGAAACCGTCTCTCGCGCGGCCCGGACCGCGGCCGACGAAGAGTTCGCTTGCGCCTCCAGTGATGCGATCCTCGACTTGGATGCCGAGATGTCGGCCTGAATGCGTCCGATCTCCGATTCTTGGCTCCCCAATTCGCCGAGGGTGATGCGCCGCTGATCGTCCATCGACGCGACGCCGGACTGATTCTTGAGCTGCGTGTACTCCTCTTCGGCCTTTTCCAATTTGGCGCGCGCCCGATCGGTCTGCTCGACGAAGAACTCGTACGAGCCGGAGGCGCGGTACGCTTGGATGTGCTTTTCGAGGTACAACTCGATCAGCTTCGCAAGAGCGGTTTGCGCGAGGCGGGGATCGTCGGACACGTACGTGGCGGAGATGACGTTGCTGCCCTTCACGAGCTCGGCGCCGAAATTCTTCATCACGTGCGACGCGGCGACCTCGCGCGCCTCTGAAGGCGCTTTGTCCACCGGGGCCTTCCCGAGAAGGACCTCCGGGCCGAGGGCGCCCACAAGTTGCTCCGCCAGGTCCCGGCTTCGCAATAAGGCCAATTCGGAGCTGAGCTCGCTCTCGCGGGATTGTCCGATCGAAGCGACTCGTCCCGCGGCCGTCGTGGCCTCGAGAAAGACGTTCTCGCGTCCGACCCGCACGAGGAGATTGGCCTCGGATCGGTAGGCGGGCGCCGGCACGAACGTGACGAGCGCCACGGCCGCCATGACCAGGACGAACACCACCGCGATCTTCCACTTCTGGCGGTAGAGCGCGTTGACGGCGTCGAGCAGGGTGCGCTGTTGCTCGTCTTGTTCCGACTCGTGAGGGGGCGCCATCAGGGGCGAGTGTCGAGGCCGATCGTGGTCGTGTTGTTCAGCCTCTTCGTGTAGATCAACCCGACTTGCGGGATGATCTTGTTGATGTATTGATCGATCCACTGATCGACCTTGGCGATCGCTGTTCGTGGGACCCAAATGATGTCGAACGGCTCCAAGTAGAAATCGTTCGTCGCCGCGGCCGACTGGGCATCCTGCAGGTTCAGGTTGTAGCCGTAGCGCTTTCCGTCGGCATGCCGGATCAGGACGACGTTCTTGATTTTGGCCGAGCGCATGTCGAAACCACCCGCCTGAATGATCGCTTCGAGCGGGGTCATCGCGCTGGACAGCTCGAACGATCCGGGCGCCCGCACCTCGCCGCCGACGTAGACGCGGTTGTTTCTGAACGAGCGCACGACGACCGAGATCTTGGGCTTGAGGAGGTGGGGTTGGAAGAGCGTGCCGAGGTTCTCGGTGATCTGCGCCGGGCTCATCCCGGCAACGTCGACGTCCCCAACGAGTTGGAGCGCGATCTTGCCGTCCGGCCGGACGGCCTGGCTCTCGTTCAGCTCGGGCAGGTCGAAGAACTTCACATCGAGAACGTCGCCCGGCCCGATGATCACCCGAGGCAGGGGCCGAGGTGACGCCACCGTGCTGAGGATCGTGGTGGGAGAACTCGTTTCAGTCTTCGCGGCGCAACCCGCGAGAAACGCAAGACCGAGAATCGCCACGGCGACTCCGAAGTTCCTCGTGATTATTTTTCGTAAGGGCAAGATCATCAACGTCAGCCTCCAGGATCGCCGCAAGGCGCCACCGCTTTCGAGACGCGTTCACTCTGCCAATAGCGCCGGGTTGTTATACAGTCGCGAGAACGCAAGTTCAAGCACTTGCGGGGACTTAGCCGACGCGAGCCACGGAGCTTTTCGGCGTTTCAGGATTATCGGTGGCTTGCGGGCGTAGCCGGAGGCAGGATCGATGGCGGGCAAGTGGCTTCCTCTTTTCGTCTCGAGTCTGGCGTTTTGCGGCGTGTCGCAGGTCGACCCCAGCCGGGTCGTCTCCGTTCCGCAAGTTCCGCGTCCGGCGTACCTGCAGCCGATTACGGATCCGACGTTCGGCACCCGAATCGTCCGCATCGCCGACGATTCCGGCCGGCCCGTCGCGTGGTCGGACAGCGCCGGCGGCGACGGCGTCTGGTCCGAGATTTCGCGGCATCATTTCGCGGACGATCAGCCCTGGAACTCGGACGGCACGTTGCTCGTGCTTCAGAATCTGGCGGGCCGCCCCCATGACATCTACCTCGATGGCACGACCTACCGGCCGAAGTTCGGCCGGCCCGGGAATTTCGACGTCGGCGATGACCGCTGGCACCCCAGTCCCCAACACCCCCACGAACGCATCAGCTTGAACCGTGCCGGGACGCGGCTCGAGTGGTTCGACGTGGTTCGCCGTCTCCAGACGCGGGTCTGGGAGTTGCCTTTTGCGGTCGCGCTCGAGCTGGAGATGAACCCGTCACGGGACGGCCGTTTCGCGGCGTTGTTCGATGAGAGCCGCATGTTCGTCGTCGACATGGACCCGCAGCCGCCACTAACGGGCTACGCGCGCGGGAACGCGCGCATCGGGCCGGTGAGGGCCATTCCGGCATGCGCGCTCGAAGACGGCGGCGATCATCGCGTCACGTGGGTCGCCGTATCCCCGTCGGCCCGATACGTCGTCGTCCATTACCGGGGCGATCATCTACGCGTTTTCGATCTCGATCCGGGCACGCTGGCGATCACCGCCCGCCGGATGCCCTCCGACTCTCCCTTGCGTCCGGGCCTCGATCCCGCGAATGGGTTCATTCTGGGCCTCGGTCACGCCGACATGACGTTGAATCCGTTCGACCAAGGCGAAGACGTCATCGTCGGGCAGCGACGGTCCGAGTATCCGCGTGTGATTCGGGATGTTCCCCTCGGCTCGGTCGTCATGGTGCGGCTCAGGGATGGCCACGTCACCACGCTGACCGATCCCGTGCGGGAGGCGTCGTCATTCCATGTGTCGGCACGCAATTTCGACCGGCCGGGGTGGGTTTACGTGACGTATTATCCGGGCGGAGGAAAGCGATTCGGTGACGAGATCGTCGCCGTGAAATTGGACGGTAGCCGATCGGTCGAGCGCCTCGGCCACACTCACAGTGACGCGGTCAAGCTGTATCGCGCCGAGCCCCACGGCGTGCCGTCGCGGGATGGCCGGCGCGTGGTGTTCGCGAGCAACTGGTCTCGAGATGCCGGCGGTTCCGCGGGCCCCCGGAACGAAATCAAGGCGTACGTGATCGAAGGCCCGAAGTAGCGGCCCATAGATTCTAATTCTTATAATAACGATCCCATTTCTTTGGTGATTCCCGTCGGCCGGTTACGGGCAAGTAACTTCGCCGGGTCCCACCCAGAGCGCGGAGCAGAACGTATATTGGATCCCGTCGGCGGGTGTAGAGGAACGTGGCCGAGCAGGTCTTCAGCAGAGGGCTTCTGTCCTAGCGGTGTACCTGGCGGCTAAGACCACCTGGAGGTCCGA
>JANMVW010000133.1:0-17498 GCA_031393555.1 Acidobacteriota bacterium | reverse complement strand
TCCGCTCCTCGCCGACCGCCCGCCGGGTCAAGCACCGTTCCGGGTCAGACCACGACGACGAACCCGGCACCGGCCGCCACATCAGCTATCGCCAATTGCTCGACGAGACCTGCCGCTTAGCCAACCTCCTGATCGAAGCGGGGCCCTCCGGTCTTTCCGTTGGCGCGTCGGACCTGGAAGTCACGGTCCGTGGAACAGCCAAGGCCACGGTCGTCAAGCCAGGAAGCGTCACGCTCCCCGCGGGGAAGCTCTACGAGATAGCGCGTTCGCTCCCGGATTCCGACGTCCAGTTCAAGCTGCTCGAAAGACACATCGTTTCGATCTCCTGCGAGCGGACTCGCTACAAGATCGCCGGCCAACCACGTGACGAGTTCCCTAAATTTCCAGACCTCGATGTCACGAAGGGGATCGAACTTCCGGCCGGTTCTCTTCGGGACATGATCGATCGCGTCGGATTCGCGATCACGACGGAAGACCCCCGGTACTCACTTCACGGCGCGCTGCTTCTCATCCAAGATGCGACGATGACCCTTGTTGCGACCGACGGTTACCGCCTGTCCTACGCGTCGAGAAAGGTGACATTGGCCAAGGGCGCCGCGGATGTTCGGGTGATCGTGCCCAGAAAAGCGCTCGGAGAGGTCGGCAAACTGGCTGCCGAAGTGAGCGCTGATTCCACCGTAACGTTCGGCCGTAGCGGAAATCACATCTTCTTC
Source organism: Acidobacteriota bacterium (assembly GCA_031393555.1). Taxonomy (GTDB): domain Bacteria; phylum Acidobacteriota; class Polarisedimenticolia; order Polarisedimenticolales; family DASRJG01; genus DASRJG01. The sequence continues at coordinate 16,785 of JANMVW010000133.1, read as the reverse complement.
ACGGTTGGAGAGCACACGCTCACCACAACCGTTCCGGAAGGCGCTTTCCCTAAATACGAAGAGGTCATGCCCAAAAAATGCGAGACAGCGATCAACCTGGATCGACACGAACTCACCAACGCGGTCAAACGCGTGGCGCTCGTGGCGAGCGATCGTTTTGGACGGGCTGTCCGCTTCCATCTTTCGAGCGGGCGCCTGGAATTGTCGAGCGCGACCGAGTTGGGTGAAGCCAACGAGATCTTGAACGTCGAGTACACCGGCGACGAAAAGACCATCGGTTTTAACGCCAAATACCTCCTCGAATTCCTGAACGTGGTCGGGACCGACTCGGTCAAACTCGAGCTTGACCCGGTGAAAGAAGGGGAGTCCGAGACGGACCGGAAGGCGAAAAAATCCGGCGACAAGCCGGGGCAGTTCCGGCCAGAGCCCGCGGGGGATCTCGACTACCGATATATCGTCATGCCGCGGGATCTCTAGATAGCGCGGCATGTGGCTCCGAGCGCTCAGCGCTGACCGGCTGCGTAATCTGAAATCCGTCGACGTCAGGCTCACGGCCGGTCTGACCGTTGTCACCGGACGCAATGGCCACGGCAAGACGAGCCTCCTCGAAGCCGCCTACCTGCTAGGAACGGCCCACTCGTTTCGGACTCGGAAGCTGGACGAGCTCGTCGGTTGGCAAGGGGGCCCCCTGCGCGTTTCGGGAGAAGTCACGGGGCTCACCGTGAGCAACCGCCTAGGGCTTGCGGTCGACCAGGGCGTCCGGCGGTTGTTCGTGGACGGCGCCGAGCGTCAACTCGAAGTGTTTCTCGGACGGCTGGACCTCGTGGCGCTACCCAACGAAGCCATGAGGGTCCTCCGCGATGGCCCCGAAGGGCGCCGTCGTTTCATCGACAGCGCCGTCGCGGGACTCCACCCGGCCTACCTGCGCGACCTCGGCGCCTACCGGCTCGTCCTTGCCGAACGGAACGCTCTGCTTCGACGGGGAACGCGAGGGGCGCCCGGAGGCCGCAGGGACGAAATGGAGGCCTGGGAAGACCGCTTGGCCGTGGCCGCGTCGCGAATCCACCAGCAACGCCGCGAGTGCGTCGTCGGGATGGGTTCCCGATTGGGGCCGGCCGAGCGCATGCTTTTTCCGGATGGCGACGAGATCCGAATCCGTTATCGACCGTCGCCGAGCGCGACGGGAGAAGCCGATCCCTCCCGGTTCGCGAGCCTGTTCAGGGAGGCCTTGGCGCACAAGCGTTCCCGCGATCAAGCCCTCGGCTTCACGGCGGAAGGACCACACCGAGACGACCTCGAGGTGACCCTCGCCGGAGCCGACCTCCGCAAGTTCGGTTCGGCTGGTCAGTTACGCGCGGCGATGATAACGTTGTGTGCCGGAAAGTTGGGGCTGCTGAGAGACAAACGAGGCGAATCGCCCCTCTTTCTCATGGACGACTTCGATTCCGATCTGGACGAAGGCCGGACGAGGTCGCTGGTAGATTTTCTTAGTGACGGTGGCTTTCAAGCACTGATGGCCACCTCGAAAGACGGGTTCGTCGATAGGCTCGGGGTCCCCTTTCACCGCATCAGGATGGAAGGTGGGCTAGCCCGGGCAGCATAGAAGCTCTACGACGCACGACCGGCTCGCGACGCGACCCGATGGGGCCGTCGATGGGACCGGCGGCGAGGATAGGGGAGCCATGGGCCAAAAGGACGAGACTACTACGCTCGCCCAGCAAGACGCATCCAGCTACGACGCCTCGAAGATCAAGGTCCTCGAAGGACTCGAAGCGGTTCGAAAACGGCCGGCGATGTACATCGGCTCGACGGGGTCGATGGGGCTTCACCACCTGGTGTACGAGGTGGTCGACAACTCGGTCGATGAAGCGCAGGCGGGCTTCTGCAAAAAGATCGAAGTTGTCGTGCACATCGACAACTCCGTCACCGTCGTGGACGACGGCCGCGGCATTCCGGTTGACATGCACCCGACGGAAGGGAAGTCCGCGGCCGAGGTCGTGCTGACAATCCTCCATGCCGGCGGAAAGTTCGAAAACGACGCCTACAAGGTTTCCGGAGGTCTCCACGGGGTCGGCGTTTCGGTCGTCAACGCCCTGTCCGAACGGCTCGAGGTCGAGATCTGGCGCGAGGGCGGGACCTACCGCCAAGATTTCGAGCGCGGGAAGCCGGTCAGCGAGTTCCGTAAGGTCGGAACCACCAAGCGGCGCGGCACCAAAATCACGTTCAAGCCGGACGCGCAGGTGTTCGAAGACCTGGTGTTCTCCTACGACACCCTGGCGCAGCGCCTCCGCGAGCTGGCCTTCCTGAATCAGGGCATCGAGATCTCGCTCGCCGACGAGCGCGCCGAGAAGATCCGCGAAACGCTCTTCCACTACGAAGGCGGAATCGTCGAGTTCGTCCAGCACTTGAACAAGACCCGGCAGGTGCTCCACCCGAAACCGGTCTTCCTGACGGGCGGAAGCGAAGGTGTCAAGCTCGAGATCGCGCTGCAGTGGAACGACTCGTACAACGAGACGATCTATTCGTTCGCGAACTCGATCAACACCGTCGAGGGCGGCACCCACATGGTGGGGTTCAAGGCCGCGCTCACCCGCACGATCAACACGTATCTCTCGACCGCCAACCTCGGGAAAGACGCGAAGGACCTCCAGCTCCAGGGCGAGGACGTCCGCGAGGGGTTGGCAGCGGTCATCTCGGTCAAGATCCCCAACCCTCAGTTCGAGGGGCAAACCAAAACCAAGCTCGGAAATTCCGAGGTCAGGGGCCAGGTGGAGGCGCTCGTCAACGACGCGCTGACCGCCTTTTTCGAGCAGAACCCGGGCCTCGCCAAGGCGATCATCCTCAAGAGTGTCGACGCGGCGCGCGCCCGCGAGGCCGCGCGCAAAGCGCGCGAACTGACCCGGCGCAAGGGCGCACTGGATTCGGGTTCGCTTCCCGGTAAACTCGCCGACTGCCAAGAGCGCGACCCCGCGTTGTGCGAGATCTTCCTGGTCGAGGGCGACTCGGCAGGCGGCTCGGCAAAGCAGGGACGCAACCGCAAGTTCCAGGCGATTCTGCCGCTGCGCGGCAAGATCCTGAACGTCGAGAAGGCGCGTTTCGACAAGATGCTGGGCCATGAGGAAATCAGGACCATCATCGCGGCGATGGGATGCGGGATCGGCGAGGACGAGTTCGACATCGCAAAGCTGCGCTACGGCCGGATCTTCATCATGACCGACGCCGACGTGGATGGATCGCACATCCGGACGCTCCTCCTGACGTTTTTCTATCGCCAGATGCGTCCGCTCGTCGACAAGGGCCACATCTTCATCGCCTGCCCCCCGCTCTACAAGGTCAAGCGCGGCAAGGAAGAGCTCTACCTCTCGAACGACAAGGAGCTGAACGCGTTCGTCATCCGCAAGGCCACCGAAGAGCGTACCGTTGAAGCCGGCGGCCGCGTTGTGTCGGGCACGGAGCTTCATCACCTGCTCCAGTCGCTCATCGACCACGACCAGTACTTGAGCGCAATCGAGCGCATGGGCATCGACCGGGCGAGCGTCGAGACGATCCTGGACCGTGGCATCGCCAGCCGCGCGGACCTCGAAGTCAAGGCCAAGCTGGAAGAGCTGGGAGCAAGCCTGGCGGCGTTGGGGCACGACGTTTCCGCCCCCGAGCCCGATGAAGAGCACGGGATTTTTCAACTGCGCGCGCGCTCCGCGACCCGGGGTCAACGCGAGTTCATCGTCAATCTCGAGCTCTTGCAGACCGTCGAGATGCGTCAGATGTTCAAGCTCCATCCGACGCTCGCCACGCTGGCCAAGCCGCCGCTGGTGGTCCGACACAACGGCAGCGTGGACACGCTCGATTCGAAGGAAGCCCTCCTGGCGCACCTCATGGACGCTGGAAAAAAGGGGCTCGTCATCCAGCGGTATAAAGGCTTGGGCGAGATGAACCCGGAGCAGCTCTGGGAGACGACGATGGACCCGACGCGCCGGCGCATTCTCGAAGTGCGCGTCGACGATGCGGTCGAGGCGGACAACCTCTTCTCGGTCCTCATGGGCGACGCCGTCGAGCCGCGCCGCCAGTTCATCGAGGACAACGCGCTCGACGTCCGCAACTTGGACATCTGACGACTCAGCCTAGTACGCCGTAAGCATCCACGGCCGCAGGAATCCAATGGACCCCAAGGAAAACAAGCTCCCCATCAATATCGAAGAGGAGATGCGCCGCTCGTATCTCGATTACGCGATGAGCGTGATCATCGGGCGGGCGCTCCCCGACGTGCGCGACGGGCTGAAGCCCGTGCATCGCCGTGTGCTGTACGCCATGTACGACACCGGCAACGCGTCGGACAAGCCGTACCGCAAGTCCGCGCGCGCGGTCGGTACGGTGATCGGCAAGTACCACCCCCACGGCGATTCCGCGGTCTACGACACGATCGTTCGCATGGCCCAAGATTTTTCCATGCGTTACACGCTCGTGGACGGGCAGGGCAATTTCGGCTCCGTCGACGGCGATCCGGCCGCCGCGATGCGGTATACCGAGATCCGACTCGACAAGCTCGCGCACGAGATGGTGCGAGACATCGAGAAAGAAACCGTCGACTTCGGCCCCAACTACGACGGCGCCGAAACGGAGCCGCTGGTCCTGCCCGCCGCCTTCCCCAACTTACTCGTCAACGGATCATCGGGGATCGCGGTCGGCATGGCGACCAACATGCCGCCGCATAACCTCGGCGAAGTGATCGACGTCATCAAGCTTCTCGTCGCGAACCCCGAGGTGGAGCTGTCCGAGTTGATGAAGGCGATGCCCGGGCCCGACTTTCCGACGGCCGGGTTCATCTACGGCATCGCCGGAATCCGGTCCGCGTACGAGACCGGCCGCGGTCGCCTCGTCATGCGCGGTCGCGCGACGATCGAGGAGCAAACCCATCGCAAGGACCGCCAGGCGATCATCATCACCGAGCTGCCCTATCAGGTGAACAAGACGCACCTCATCGAAGAGATCGTCGCGTTGGTCCGCGACAAGCGGATCGAAGGCATCTCGGACATTCGAGACGAATCCGACCGGGACGGTATCCGCATGGTCATCGAGCTGAAGCGCGATGAAAACCCGGGCGTGATCCTGAACAATCTGTACAAATTCACCAAGCTGCAGTCGACGTTCGGCGTGATCAATCTCGCGATCGTCCATGGCCGCCCGCAGGTGCTCCCGCTCAAGGATTTGCTGCGCCACTTCGTCGATTTTCGCCGGGAGATCGTCGTTCGGCGCACCCAGTACGACCTCAAGAAGGCCGAAGAGCGCGCCCACATCCTGGAAGGCCTCAAAGTCGCGATCGACAACCTCGACGAGGTGATCACGATCATCCGTCAGAGCAAGACCCCGCCGGAGGCGAAAGAAGCCCTCCGTCTGAGGTTCCACTTCAGCGAACTCCAGGCGCAGGCGATCCTCGACATGAGGCTGCAGCGGCTGACCGGCCTCGAGCGGCAAAAAATCGTCGACGAATACGAAGAGACGCTGAAGCTCATCGAGAAGCTCAAGGCGATTCTCGCCAGCGAGCGGCTGCAGCTCAAGATCGTCATCGACGAACTCGAGGCGCTGAAAGAGCAGTTCGGCGATGCGCGGCGCACCGAGATCGTCGCGCACACGGAAGAGCTCTCGCTCGAAGATCTGATCCAAGAGGAAGAAGTCGTCATCACCGTCAGCCACACGGGATACGTCAAGCGCACCGCGCTTTCGACCTACCGGTCGCAGCGGCGCGGCGGCAAGGGCCGGATCGGCATGACGACGCGCGACGAAGATGCCGTGCGGCATCTGTTCATCGCTTCGACGCATGACTTCATTCTCGTCTTCACGTCGTCCGGGAAAATGTACTGGCTGAAGGTTTACGAAATTCCCGACGTTTCGAGCTCGGGGCGGGGCAGGCCGATCGTCAACATGATTCAGATCGGCCCGGAAGAAAAGGTCTGCGCGACGCTCAACGTCCGCGAGTTCTCCGAAGGGAAATTCGTCGTGATGGCCTCGCGCAAGGGGTACGTCAAAAAGACCCCGCTTTCCGCCTTCTCGAACGTAAGAGCCAACGGCATCATCGCGCTCTCGCTCGACCCGGGCGACGACGTGCTCGGCGTCGATCTTTCGGACGGCGAATCCGAGATCTTCATGGCGACGTCCAAGGGAAAGTCCATCCGCTACAAAGAGACCGACGTCCGCCCGATGGGCCGCAACGCGCGTGGCGTGATCGGCATCCGGATGGCGGAGGACGACCGGCTCGTCGAGATGGAGGTGCTGTCCGGAAAGGCCGACATCCTCTCCATGACGGCCAACGGCTACGGCAAGCGCACGGCGGTGTCCGAGTACCGGCTTCAGGGACGTGGCGGGTCCGGGATCATCAACATCCGCACCACCGGCCGGAACGGACTGGTCGTCGGAGCAACGGAGATTTCGGACGAAGAGCAGGTTTTGTTGATTACGGCCCAAGGAAAGATCATCCGCATGGACGCCTCCGGCATCAGCCGCATCGGGCGGGCCACACAGGGTGTCCGCCTGATTCAGATGGAAGAGGGGGACGTGGTCGTCGCGGCGATTCGGACCGCGGAACGTGAAGAAGAGGGAACGTCGGCCCCGGTCGCGACCGCGCCGGATCCCGACGACACCGCGGGCGTCGAAGACGACGGACCGGGAGAATAGACGCATGAAGTTCTTCATCGACACCGCGAACATCGAAGAAATTAGAGACGCCGCGCGTCTAGGCATCCTCGACGGCGTCACCACCAACCCCAGCCTCGTCGCGAAAGAGGGCCGCAAGTTCGAGGCCGTCATCGCCGAGATCTGCACGATTGTCGACGGGCCCATCTCGGCGGAGGTCACGGCGCTCGACTTCGACGGGATGATGACTCAGGCCCACCCACTGGCTGCGATCCACAAGAACGTGACGATCAAGGTTCCGCTGACCAAAGAGGGCCTCAGGGCGTGCAAGGCGCTGCGCGGGGAGGGCATCTCGGTCAACGTCACGCTCTGTTTCTCGCCGTCGCAGGCGCTCCTCGCGGCGAAGTGCGGCGCGACGTTCATCTCCCCGTTCGTCGGCCGTCTCGACGATGTCTCGCAGGACGGGATGGAACTGATCCGCCAGATCCGCGCGATCTACGACAACTACGGCTTCACCACACAGATCCTCGCCGCCTCAATCCGTCATCCCATGCACGTCGTCGACTGCGCACTCGCGGGTGCCGATGTGGGCACGATGCCTTACAAGGTGATGACGCAGCTTTACGAACACCCGCTCACGGACATTGGGCTCAAGAAGTTTCTCGAGGATTGGGAGAAGCTCAAGTCCAAGTAGCGGCGGGAGATCCGATGCCCGACTCACCACTCGAAACGATGCACCGGCGCTACGCCGCCGCCCGGAACGGCGGAGGCGAAGAACGGGTCGCGAAACAGCACGCCGCCGGAAAGCTCACCGCCCGAGAGCGCTTAGAAACGCTGCTCGACCCGGGCTCGTTCGAGGAGATGGACGCGCTGGTCGTCCACCGGTGCAACGATTTCGGAATGGACGCCCAACGCATCCCCGGCGACGGTGTCGTCACGGGCCATGGGCGCATCGACGGCCGCCCGGTGTTCGTCTTCTCACAGGACTTCACCGTTTTCGGAGGTTCGCTCTCCGAGACCTTCGCCGCCAAGATTTGCAAAGTGATGGACCTTGCGATGAAGGCAGGGTACCCGGTGATCGGTATCAACGATTCCGGCGGGGCGCGCATCCAGGAAGGGGTTGTCTCGCTCGCCGGGTACGCCGACATCTTCCTCAGGAACACGCTCGCCTCCGGCGTCATCCCTCAGATCTCCTTGATCATGGGCCCGTGCGCCGGCGGGGCCGTCTACTCTCCGGCGATCACCGATTTCACGATCATGGTCCGCGACACCTCGTACATGTTCATCACCGGGCCCGACGTGATCCGGGCGGTAACGCACGAGGAGGTCACCAAGGAAAAGCTCGGTGGGGCGATGACCCACAACGCGACCTCCGGGGTCGCGCACTTTGCGGCGGCGGACGACCGCGACGCGTTGATGCTCGCGCGCGACATGCTCGCCTACATGCCGTCGAACAACATGGAAGACCCGGCCGACAAGGCGACGGACGACCCGGAAGACCGGGCCGACATCGTGCTGAACTCCATCGTGCCCCCGTCGTCGAATCAGGCGTACGACATCAAGAAGGTCATCGCGAGCGTCGTCGACGAGGGAAGATTTCTCGAGGTGCACGAGCACTTCGCGAAGAACATCGTCGTGGGGTTCGCCCGCCTGGGGGGGCGTTCGGTCGGCATCGTGGCGAATCAGCCCGCCGTGCTCGCGGGATGTCTCGACATCAACGCGTCGGTCAAGGGAGCTCGTTTCGTTCGGTTTTGCGACTGCTTCAACATCCCCTTGGTCGTCTTCGAGGACGTGCCGGGTTTCCTTCCCGGCACCGATCAAGAGTTTCACGGGATCATCCTCCACGGGGCGAAGCTCCTGTACGCGTTTGCGGAAGCGACGGTCCCGAAGATCACGGTCATCACGCGCAAGGCCTACGGCGGCGCGTACTGCGTCATGGCGTCCAAGCACATTCGGGCGGATTTCAACTACGCCTGGCCTTCCGCCGAGATTGCGGTGATGGGTTCGGACGGCGCCGTCAACATCATCCACCGCGGGGACATCAAGGCCGCCGGCGCTTCCGGCGAGGCGGTTCGCCTGGAGAAGGTCGCCGAGTACAAGGACAAGTTTGCCAACCCGTACGTCGCGGCCGAGCGCGGTTACGTCGACGAGGTCATCGAACCGGCGATGACCCGGCGCAAGCTCATCGGGGCGCTCCGCCTGCTCGAGAACAAACGCGACTCGAACCCGCCGCGTAAGCACGGCAACATCCCGCTCTGATGGCCGCCCCGTTCAAGAAGTTGCTCATCGCCAACCGGGGCGAGATCGCCGTGCGCGTCATTCGCGCTTGCCACGAGATGGGAATTCGCACCGTTGCCGTCTACTCGGAGGCTGACCGCGACGCGCTCCACGTGCGCTTCGCCCACGAGGCGTACTCGATCGGGCCGCCCCCCTCCTCCGAGTCGTACCTGCGCATCGACAAGATCTTGGACGTGGCGAAGCGAAGCGGGGCCGAAGCGATCCACCCGGGTTACGGCTTTTTGTCGGAAAACGACCAGTTCTCGCGCGCCTGTCGGGACGCGGGCGTCGTCTTCGTCGGCCCGCCCCCCGAGGCGATGGAGGCGATGGGAGACAAGGTCCGCTCCCGCGCGTTGATGACGAAGGCTGGGGTCGCGGTGGTGCCGGGATCGCCGCCCCTGAAGGATGCCAAAGAGGCCGTCGCCTACGCCGAGAAGATCGGCTATCCCGTGCTCCTGAAGGCGTCCGCCGGCGGCGGCGGCAAGGGGATGCGCGTCGTCCGCACGTCCGCCGAATTGCCGTCGCTGCTCGCGCAGGCCCAGGGGGAAGCGCGCTCGTCGTTCGGCGACGAGACCGTCTTCCTGGAAAAATACGTGGACCGCCCGCGCCACATCGAGGTCCAGATCCTCGCGGACGCCCAGGGGAACTGCATTCACCTGGGTGAGCGCGAGTGCTCCATCCAGCGGCGGCATCAGAAGTTGATCGAAGAGTCGCCTTCGCCGGTCATCGACGCGGCCACGCGCGCCAAGATCGGCGCCATGGCCGTGAAGGCCGCGCTGGCCTGCGGCTACGTCTCGGCGGGAACGGTGGAGATGCTCCGGGGAGCCGACGGTTCTTTCTACTTCATGGAGATGAACACGCGCCTCCAGGTCGAGCACCCCGTGACCGAGATGGTTTACGGCGTCGACCTCGTCAAGGCGATGATCGAGATCGCCGGCGGCGCCAAGGTCCCGTGGACCCAAGACCAGATCGTTCCGCGCGGCCACGCGATCGAATGCCGCATCATCGCCGAGGATCCGTCGCGGAACTTCATGCCGGCCCCCGGGACCATTCGCGCGCTTCGCGGACCGGGGGGCCCAGGCGTCCGCTACGACGGCGGCATCTACGGCGGGTTCACGGTTCCGGTGCACTACGACCCGATGCTGGCGAAACTCATCACGTGGGGCGCCGACCGGAACGAAGCGGCCGCGCGCATGACCCGCGCGCTCGACGAGTTGCGCGTCGACGGCGTGAAGACGTCGATCGCTTTCCATCGCCGCGTCATGACGCACCCGGCCTTTCTTGCCGGCGATCTGCACACGGGTTTCCTCGGGGAGCACCCCGAGTTGCTGGTGCCGGGGACGGACCCGTGGCTCTCCGAGGTCGCGGTGCTCGCGGCGGCCGTGGCGCACTTCAGGCGGCTCGAGCAGTTGTCCCAGCGGGCGACGCGGGCGGGGGCATCGGGCGGGAGGTCCGGGTGGAAGTCCGGCGCCCGCCCGGGGTGGCGGTCATGAAATTCGCGGCGAAAGTCGGCGAGGCCGTTCACGACATCGAAGTGACGCGCCTGGATGCCGACTACGTCGTGACCTTGAACGGCGTCGAGCATGTCGTCGACGCGCGCAAGCTCGAGGCCGACTTCTACTCGATCCTCTACGAAGGCAAGTCGTACGAGGTCTCCGTCGAGAGCGCCGGCCCGAAGTACCTCGTGCGGCACGGCGCGTACGAGCAGGTCGTCGAGCTCGCCGATGCGAGCCGAGGCGGCCGCGAAGAGCTGCACAAGCGCAGCGGACCCGAGAGCATCGACTCGGTCATGCCCGGCAAGGTCGTGCGCGTCCTGGTGGAACCCGGAGCCGAAGTTCAGGCGGGCCAGGGTCTCGTCGTGGTCGAGGCGATGAAGATGGAAAACGAAATCAGCGCGCCGCGCGCGGGCCGCGTGAAAAGCGTCGAGGTGATTCCCGGCCAGAACGTCGAAACGGGAGCCCGGCTCGTGGTCTTGGAATAGAAGAGGGGACGGCCCCCGCGACGGATCTTTCGATGCGTCGCGGAGGCCTGAGATCTGTTCAGGGTTCGCGAGAGCCTACTTGTTGACCTTCTTGTCGAGCTGCTTGCCCGCCTTGAAGCGGACGGCAGTCTTCGCCTTGATCTTGATGGCCTCGCCTGTTTGCGGATTGCGGCCAATGCGGGCCTTCCGCTTGCTGGTGCCCCACGTGCCGAAGCCGACGAGGGTGACCCTCTGGCCCTTCTTCAGCGACATCGTGATGCCCTCGGTGAGGGATTCGATCGCCGTGGCGGCCGCGGTGCGAGTGATACCGGCATCCGCCGCAATCTTACCGATCAACTCTTGCTTGTTCATGCGTTTCACCTCCTCTCGTTCGTGGCGTTCTGGCGCGCGATGTGTGACGCGCGCATCGATGGGAACGTGACGCGAACATTACAGCGCGCCGACGCCACGCCGTCAAGAGGAGAAGCGCGAAAGAACGCACCGAAACCCGCAGTGGGAGCGGGTTTCGACGAGGCTCCCTCGAATCGCGCGCCGACAAAAATGTCGACGCGGCTCGAGGAGATCAGTTCGAAGAGTTGCGCGCGAGGAACCGAGCGAGGCGCGCGCGCGCCTCATCGCTCAATCCGGTGAAGAACAGGCCCAGCTCGAAACGCTTGGCTCCCGAGGACGACGCGAGCTCCATGCGGCGAACGACGACGGCCTCGACGTCGAGCGTGTCGACGCGTCCTCCGTTCGGGAGCAAGAGGCGAACGGCGACACGCGTCATTTCGGGGTAGTCCTGGCTCGACGAGCAGTGCAACCCGCCCAGCGAAAGGTCGCTTGCGACCATGCGGGCCATGCTGCCATGGTCGTCTTGCGGGCCTTCGATTTCGAATTGATGCGGAAAACGGGCGTGGGAGCGGCGTTCTACGGTGGTTGGGGTCACGGTGTTCCTCCGGGGATCACTAAGGATGACGCGCTATCCTAGCAGCGCCCGCACCAGGACCAACCGCAAAGGGAGAGGCTTCTTGAATCGCGACGCACTCAAAAAGCTGCTCGAGGAGGTCCGTTCAGGACGGCTCTCGGTCGCGAAAGCGGGCGAGCGCCTCCGCCATTTCCCGGTCGACGAGCTGGGCTTTGCTTCGCTCGACACCCATCGCGCCCTTCGTCGCGGTTTTCCAGAAACGGTCTACGGTCCCGGCAAGACGATCGAGCAGATCCTCGCGATCGTCTCGACGCTCCACGCGGCGGGGCAAACAGCCCTGGTCACACGCGTAGGCCCGGAGGTGCACGCCGCAGTTGCCGTCAAGCACGAGAAGGCCGAGTACCACCCGGAAGCTCGTGCTCTGGTTCTGCGCTCGGGACCCAAGCGGCGAGGGCGACCGGGTATCGTCGTGATGACCGCCGGTACGACCGACATCGGAGTCGCCGAGGAGGCCGCCCTGACCGCGGAGTTGATGGGTGAGCAGGTGCGCCGGATCTACGACGTCGGCGTCGCGGGGCTCCACCGGATGCTGGCCCACCGCGACGTTCTGACCAAGGCCAACGTCATCGTCGCCGTGGCAGGGATGGAGGGGGCGCTTCCGTCGGTCGTGGCGGGCCTCGTCGATTGCCCGGTGGTGGCCGTGCCCACGAGTGTTGGCTACGGGGCGGGGGCCGGGGGCTTTGCGGCCCTTCTCGCGATGCTGAACTCCTGCGCGCCGGGCGTGGCCGTGGTCAATATCGACAACGGGCACGGTGCCGGATGTCTCGCATCGCTGATCAATCGACGCTGTAAGTCTCCAAAAACCCTTGCGTGATTCCGCGAGCGGCCGTACTTATCTTCGTGCTTGAAGCGTGGCGATCGGCATGGTGGCAAGCCGAGCACTCCAAAACCACGCGACTTGACGGCAACTGAGGCAACCGCTAGAGTTACCGTTTTGCACCGTCCCGAATGCCGGGGCGGAAGAAATGAGAATACGAAAGCGGGGTGAGGATTCGATGCCGCTGATCAAGGTGCGCGAGGACGAGAGCCTCGAGAACGCCTTGAAGCGCTTCAAACGGAAGTGCGAGAAGTCGGGCATCTTGACCGAGATCAAGAAGCGCCAGCACTACGAGAAGCCGAGCGTTAAGAAGAAGAGGAAGGCGCTAGCCGCACGCAAAAAGCTGTTAAAGCGTCTGGCGCAAGAACGCAGGGGTAACGTTTAAATTTTCTTACGGGCCGGGGCGGTCGCGAGGCCGTCCCGGCCCGGTCTTGGCAGGTGGCCCCATTGGCCGTCCCGCTCACGAAGGACTTCGTCGCGGCGGTCCGGAATGCGGGCGACATCGTTCGCCTCGTTTCGGACTACGTTCCTCTCAAGCCCGGGGGGAGCCGCCTCAAGGGCCTATGCCCTTTCCACCACGAAAAGACGCCGTCGTTTTCCGTCGACCCCCAGATGCAGCTCTTCTATTGCTTTGGCTGCCAGGCGGGAGGCGATGCGTTCAAGTTCGTGATGCTCTACGAGAAAATCGATTTCCCGGAATCCGTCGAGTTCCTCGCCAAGCGCTGGGGAGTGCCTCTCCCTAAAGAGTCGGCCCGGCCGGAGGACGACGCGCGAGCCCGCCTGCTTCTCATGAACGAGGCCGCGACCGGTTACTTTCGTGGTCAATGGTCCGATCCGTCGCGTGGAAAGCTCGCGCGCGAGTACATCGAAAAGCGCGGGGTCTCGGACGCGGTCGCCGAACGATTCGGCCTGGGCTACGCCCCGGACAGCTGGGATGCCCTCTTGAACGTACTCGGCTCCCGCGGCTTCACCGCCGCGGAGCTTCAGGCTGCGGGCCTGGCGATTCCGCGTAAGGACGGGTCCGGCCAGTACGACCGTTTCCGCCACCGGGTCATTTTCCCGATTCGAGACGTTTCCGGACGGGTGATCGCCTTCGGAGGCCGCGCGCTCGGCGATTCCGAGCCCAAATATCTCAACTCTCCCGAGACTCCTGCGTATGTGAAGGGTGAGAACCTCTACGGCCTCGACGTTGCCCGTGAAGCGATCCGCCGTGAAGGGTTCGCCATACTCGTCGAGGGGTACTTGGATCTCATCGCGCTCCATCAGGCCGGATTCGAAAATGCCGTCGCCTCTTTGGGGACGGCGCTGACCCCATCTCAGGTCAAGCTGCTCGCGCGTTATTCCCAGCGCGTCGTCGTCAGCTACGACGGCGACACCGCCGGGATCAATGCCGCGGCGAAATCGCTCGATCTGTTCTTGGAGCGCGGCTTCGATGTTCGCGTCGCCGAGATTCCCCAGGGGAAAGATCCGGATGATTTCGTGAAGGAGCAAGGGGTCGCCGCCTACGACGCCATCGTCCGGCAGGCCCCGAGCTACCTCGATTTCCTGGTCAACCGCGAGTTGCGCGGTCGCGATCTGAGCCGGCCGGACGAGAAGGTCGCCGCGATCAACGCGATCCTCCCGAAGCTGGCGCGGCTGGAAAACGCCGTCTTGCGCACCGCTTGGGCCGGCCGCCTGGCCGACGCCCTGCGGATCGACGACGATCTCGTGATGCAAGAGCTGCGCAATGCTCTCCGCGCCGCGAAACCGGGCATCCGCCACCGAGCCGGCGTCCACGAACCCACCAAAGACGTCGAGGCGTGGCTCGTCCGGCTCGTCCTGGGTAGCGATGAGGCGCGACAGCGCGCAAGAGAGGTATTAGAACCTTCCGACCTCACCGAGACGCGGGTCGGCACGATCATCAAGACCATCCTCGACCTCGACCTTGCGGGTCTTCCCGTGCAGGGACCTCTCGTCATCGACGCCCTCGAGGACGAGGCCGACCGGGAGTTGCTGACGCGGATTTCCTTTCGCGACGAAGCGCCCGGCGGGGCAGCGGAGGTCGACGGGTGTCTGGTCACCTTGCGGAAAACCCGCCTGAAGAAGGAACATAGGGATGAAAGTCGCGAGCTCGACGCGCTCAGCCGTGACGATCAGAACCAAAAGCTGCTCAAGTTGATGAAGCTGGGGCACGAGATGGATGCCCCCCACCGAGATGTCACGCACTAGTTGAGAGGACGATGAGCAAGAAAAAGCGCGAACAAGTCTCGGGCGTCGAGGCCAAGTACGAAGAAGTCCGCCAGCTCCTGGCCGTCGGGAAAGAGCGCGGATTCCTCGCGTACGACGAGATCAACGAGTCGCTCCCCGACGAGATCTCCTCCTCCCCGGACGAAATCGAAGAGGTCTTCACCCTCCTCGAGTCCCACGGCGTGACCGTCGTCGACGCCGACGCCCGGGAACAGCTCGGCCCTGGTGGCTCGGCGCCCGCGCCGAAAGAAGCCGCGAAGGACGACAAGGAAGACGAGGGGAAAGAAATCGTTCCGGGCCCCCTGGAAAAGACCAACGACCCCGTCCGCATGTACCTCCGCGAGATGGGCACCGTGCCCCTGCTCACGCGCGAGGGCGAAGTTCGCATCGCGCGCCGCATCGAGCGCGGCGAGCGGCGCATCATGAACGCGCTGGCGCGAAGCGCTTGGGTGCACGACGAGATCCGCCAGATCGGCGAGCGCATCAAGAAGGGGCAGATCTCGGCGAACGTCTTCGTGGGCGGCGCGTCGGAAGAAGAAGAAGAAGACAAATCCGCCAAGAAGCTCGAGCGGGCGAAGCTCGTCATCCAGCGTCTGAACAAGAAACTCAACCAGCTGGACCTCGCCACCGGCAAGATGGCGAAGCTGAAGCCGGGCGGACGGGCCTACAAGACCGCTCGTTACAAGGCGATGAGACAACAGGTCAAACTCGCGCTCGAGCTGAGGCAGCTCAAACTCGTGCCGTCGCAGATCGACAACCTGGCGAAGCAGGTCCGAGACGCCGACCACAAGATCAGGCGCCACGCGCGCACGATCGAGGATCTGAAAGAAAAGGTGACGTCCTTCAGGGACCAGGCCCTGAAGCGGGAGGTCCAGCGGAAGATCGAGGGGCTTCGCGGGGACATCAAATCGATCGAGGCCGAGATGCTGGCCTCGAAGGCCGAGATCCACGAAGTCGGAATGGCGGTCGCGCGCGGACTGCGCGAAGCGAAAAAAGCAAAAAGCGAGCTGATCGAGGCCAACCTCAGGCTGGTCGTCTCGATCGCCAAGAAGTACACCAATCGTGGCTTGCAGTTCCTCGACCTGATCCAGGAGGGGAACATCGGCCTCATGAAGGCGGTGGATAAGTTCGAGTACCGCCGCGGCTACAAGTTCTCCACGTACGCCACCTGGTGGATCCGGCAGGCGATCACGCGCGCCATCGCCGATCAGGCGCGGACGATCCGCATCCCGGTCCACATGATCGAAACGATCAACAAGCTGATCCGCACGGCCCGGAGCCTCGTGCAAGAGTACGGCCGCGAGCCGTCGCCCGAAGAGATCGCCAAGAAGATGGGCATCCCGGTCATGAAGGTGCGCAAGGTCTTCAAGATCGCCCAGGAACCGATCTCTCTAGAGACGCCCATCGGCGAGGAAGAGGACAGTCATCTCAAGGATTTTATCGAAGACCGGAGCGCCGTCTCCCCGGTCGAGGCAGCGATTCAATTGGACCTGAGGTCTCAGACCCAGACGGTCCTGAAGACCCTGACGCCCCGCGAGGAAAAGGTTCTCAAGCTGCGGTTCGGCGTCGGAGACGGTAGCGAACACACGTTGGAAGAGGTCGGTCAGAACTTCGCGGTCACCAGGGAGCGCATTCGTCAAATCGAATCGAAGGCGCTTCGGAAGCTCCGGCACCCGTCGCGCAGCAAAGTCCTCCGCGTCTTCCTCGAGAAAGCCGGAACGCCGTAAGGTGGGAATAGGGGACAGTCCCCTTTTTCTTACAAAGCTCCTCGGATACCGCTTTGCTGCGAAAAAGGGGACTATCCCCTATTCCAGCGTCATGGCGACCGCGCGCTAGCGGGAGCGCATCGCGGCGAGGGCGAGGCAGACCCAACCCGCGATGAGACAGAGGCCGCCG
>JANMVW010000078.1:0-2470 GCA_031393555.1 Acidobacteriota bacterium | reverse complement strand
GCCCTCCCGGAGCGTTCGGCCGCGAGGCCCCGTAGGGAGTGGCGGCGGGGGGCGGACCGCCACAGGCGCTCATTTCCAAGAGCGGTCGTGACGCATGACGGATGGTGACGCGTATTCCGTAGAGGTTCTCTCATACGCGCGCGCGGGGCGAGTTTTACGAAATAAGCGACACGATGCGTCATGCGTCACGCCCCTCTCTGTTGAAACCGCGCGACTCGACGAGAAGTCCGACTCCTTGGCATCCGCGGCCTTGGTGCGTGCGCTTCAAGGTGATCCCGGGCCGGTCCGTGAGCCGCCCGGTCATCGCTTTCTGGCTCAATTCCGACCCGCCGTTCTCGTGCGCCCATGCGGCGTATGCCGCGTGCAGCATCGCGGTCGGCGTCCAAACCGAAGGGTTGACGACGCAGCAGTCGGCGAGGAATTGCCCCACGATGTCCTGGCCCTCGCGGTACGCGGTGGTCAGCATGTCCACCGCGAGGCACGATCCGAGCCCGTTCGCCCGCCACGCCGTGCACCCTTCGACAGCCCACGCGAGGACGCCCGGGAGCTCCGTCGCGATGATCTTGGCGGCCAGTTCCTTGTCCGGTTCCTGCACGACGTTGGAGAACGGGACCACGCGGATGCGACGCCAGATGCCACGATCGGTGCCGTGGATCTTCGGGAGGTGGTTCGCCGCGATTACGATCTTGAATTGCGGCTTGAAGTCGAAACCGGATTTGAACTTGAAGCAGGCCGTAATGCGGTCGCCGCCGGTTAGGTTCTTGAGAGTCGCCTCGTCGAAGCGTCGGCCCTGTTCCACCTCGCACGTCGTCACAAGCCGCGCGCCACGAAGCCGGGCGATGTGATCGGAAGGCCCGGCGCCCGTGCGGTTGTCGTTCGCGGTGAACAGGAGCGCCCGAATGTCGATCACCCGGGCGAGCTCGCCCAGGAGCGCGGAGAGGAGTTCGATCAGGACGGACTTGCCGTTCTCGCCGGTCCCGTAGAACAAGAGAACGACTTGTTCCGCCGTTGAGCCCGTCAGGATGTACCCCGCGATGCGCTGGACGTAGGCAATCAGGGAGCGCGTCTCGTGTTCGTCAATCCGGTTGCCGACGCGGACCGTGAACGTCTCTTCCAGGAACCGCATGAACCGTGGCGCCGTCGCATTCGGGTCGTGCGCGATGCCCGTATTGGTCGTTAGGATGTCCTCGGGACGATGCAGCCGGAGCGCCCCACCGGGGAGGTCGAGGGTGCCATTGGCGACGTTCAAGAGCATGGGGTGGGCGTCGAGGTTGTCCAGGCCGACGACGACGCGGGGGTTGGAGCGCGCCAGCTCGAGCGCGCCGCGTATCCGCTGGGATCCCTCGCTCTTCAGTGCGAAGGCGATCTTCTTCGAGCGGTTGTCGTCGGTTGCGGCGAACGCCTCCGCCGTCTGGCGGCGCGTCGTCTCGAGGGCCCGCTGAACGATCGTCTCGGATTTATCGTCGCACCAGTGCGCACCGGTCCACACGTACCAGCCGACGTTGGGAACGTACATAACGCCTTCGGAGTGCTCGTCGACGAACCGCTCGGCGTTGCCGGCGTCGGAGCGGATGTATTCCCCGGCGCCGCCGCGTAGCCCAAGCCACTTCTTGACGGCCTTGACGATGTCCTCGCCCATCAGCTCCGCGAGCTTCGGCGCGCCGGTCGCCTCTTCGCCGTCTGCGATCCGCTTCGCAGTGGAGGCCACGGAGGTCACTCGATTTCGTACGTCGTCATCGCCGCCGGCCGTCGCCACAGCCTCGAGGAACGTCTCGCAGTCATTCTGATTCCAACCGGCTCGCAGTAGCATCCCGGCGAGAGCGAGCGACGCATCATGGCGTAGGGTGTTGTTCCAATACCGCGCGAGCAACGCCGCCGCTCCTATCTTGCGGACGATTCGCGCGAGGTCGTCTCCCATGATCGGCGCGGGGTCGAGTGAACCGTCCCATCGGTAGACATCGCCGGTCGGATGCCGCGACGGTGCGACGATCGTCTGCCCTCCGGTGCTACGCAGCTCGATCAGCGTCGCGTGGTCCTCGCCTTCCTTCTTTCGCGGATCACTGAACTTGATCGTCTTCGGTGCGTCGCCTACGGCGCGATACCAGGCGTGCGATCGTGGCCGCTTATCGCGTCCGCCCCACATCTTCGTCTGCGGGAGAAAGTACCTCGCGACGATCTCGGCCTCGGCGCAGTCGAGGTCCACGTCCACGAGGCCGTCCGATGGCGTGCCGAGAATGATCCCTATGTTGCTGCCGTTCGAGAAGTGAGCGGGGAGATCGGCGTCTGTGAGCCGAAGCTCCGGCCAATTCGAGAGCACCGGCTGTTTGCTTCCGGCCGGGACCGGGACCACTCGCATCGAACGTGCGAGATACTCGCGGGCCATATCCAGCGCTGGGGCGCTCATGTCGCGTCACCGATGGCAGCCAGGCCGGCCGTGATCGTCTCTTCGCTCGGTGGATCGCGGCGGGGT
>JANMVW010000070.1:0-7759 GCA_031393555.1 Acidobacteriota bacterium | reverse complement strand
GGTGCGTTCAACCGGTCAATGCAACACCATGCCGCCAGCCAGCTGGCAGAAGGGCACGGTGGGGTATGCCGGTAATGAGACGAGGGTTGACGGCTGACGAACGCGCTGCGCTCTGGCAGCGATGGAAGACCGGGCAGTCGTTGAGCGACATTGCTCGCGCGCTCGGGAAGCCCCCTGGCTCCGTGTTTAGCTATCTTTCGTCCAGCGGCGGCATTCCGCCGGCTGCGCGTTGTCGCAGCCCACGCGCCTTGACGCTTGCCGAGCGAGAGGAGATTTCGCGAGGCTTGTCGGCCGGCGCGTCGCTGCGGTCGATCGCCTCAGCGCTGACGCGGCCACCGAGCACGGTGTCCCGCGAGGTTAGCCGCAACGGTGGCTGCGGTCGATATCGAGCGGCGGTGGCGGATACGCGGTCTTGGGCGCAAGCGCGCCGACCGAAAGCCTGCAAGCTCGCCAGGTATCAACGACTTCAGCGTGTTGTCGTGCGAAAGCTGCAAGTGGACTGGTCGCCCGAGCAGATTGCGGGCTGGCTCAAGCAGAAGTTCATGGATGATGAGCGCATGACCATCTCCCATGAAACGATTTACCGCAGCCTGTTCATCCAGGCCCGCGGGGTGTTGAAAAAGGAACTGCAGTCGCACTTGCGGTTTCGACGAAAGATGCGGCGTTCCAAAAAGGCGACGAAGGCGGGCCAGCCGCGTGGGCAAATCGTTGACGCCGTGTCGATTCGAGAGCGTCCAGCCGACGTCGAAGACCGGGCCGTACCGGGACACTGGGAAGGCGATCTGCTCTCTGGCGCACGCAACAGCCACATCGCCACTCTCGTAGAACGCCAATCCAGATTCACGATGCTCGTAAAAGTGAAACGCAAAGACACCGAAACCGTCGTCGCGGCGGTTAGCAAGCAGGTGAACCGGCTTCCGCTCGAACTGCGTCGAAGCTTGACCTGGGATCGAGGGACCGAAATGGCGCAACACAAAGCGTTCAGCGTCGCCACGGATGTGAAAGTCTACTTCTGCGATCCGCAGAGCCCGTGGCAGCGCGGCACCAATGAAAACACCAACGGGCTCCTGCGGCAGTACTTCCCCGACGGCACCGAACTCTCTGGGTACTCCCAGGCCGACCTGAACAAGGTCGCTCGTCAACTCAATGCACGTCCTCGCAAGACCTTGGGCTTTAACACGCCGGCAGCTACACTTCAGGCGGCGTTGCATTGACCGGTTGAACCCGCCGGTCTTAAGCTTTAGAAGAAAAAGGGGACTGTCCCCTATTAATTTCCGGTCAGATCAGGCGGATGTACTCGAAGTCGATTGGCTGGCCTTTGACGCCGCGCTCGGGCGCCGCAATCCAATTCGCCATCTTTCCGAGCTCAAGCACCGGGAGCATCAGGCTCTTGACGTACGTTCGGTCGGACTCGTTCGGAA
The DNA here is from genome assembly GCA_031393555.1 of Acidobacteriota bacterium. GTDB lineage: Bacteria > Acidobacteriota > Polarisedimenticolia > Polarisedimenticolales > DASRJG01 > DASRJG01. The sequence goes on along the minus strand of JANMVW010000070.1, from coordinate 6,338 downwards.
GCCACTCGTGCTTCCGGCGCTCCCACTCCCCTGCCGACAACTGCTCGCCGGCCGGGTTGAAATGATAGCCGGCGTAAATCCCCATCGTCCGGTTGAACCGCCGGTTGGGGAGGGTAATCTTGTAGTTCACACCGGCCTCCGCGATCATCCGGTTCCACCGGTCGACGCCCCGTTGGTTGTCGTCGATGTAGGCGTCCCGGAGCACCTCGTTCATCGCGTTTCGCATGGGAACGTCGCGCTCGGTCAAGCGGCCGTCGTCGATGACGGGAATGCGATAGGTCGCATGCAAGGCAACGTGGTCGGTGAACTGTTCTTCGTGCTCGCGGCCCTTCAAGCCCGAGGCGAAGTAGTCGGCGGCGTTCGTCGAGATCTCACCTCCGAACAGGTCGAGACTCGAGGAGTACCAGTGATTGACGTACTTCTGGACGGTGTCGAGATCGATTCCGCCCTGGTTGCGGACGTCTTCGTTCGGATCCTGCTTCATCAGGTCGCAGGCGCGCTTCACCACGCGGCCGACTCCCGTCTCGCCCACGAACATGTGATGGGCCTCTTCGGTGAGCATGAAGCGGGTCGTCCGCGCCAGAGGGTCGAAGCCGCTTTCAGCCAGCGCGAGCAGTTGGTACTTGCCATCACGGTCGGTGAACATCGTGAACATGAAAAATGAAAGCCAGTCTGAAATCGGCTCATTGAACGTCGACAGGATGCGCGGCTTGTCCTCGTCCCCCGAACGACGCTCGAGCAGGTCCTCCGCTTCCTCGCGGCCGTCGCGTCCGAAGTAGGCGTGCAGCAGGTACACCATCGCCCAGAGATGCCGCCCCTCCTCCACGTTGACCTGGAACAAGTTGCGGCAGTCGTACATCGACGGTGCGGTGTTGCACAGCAGGCGCTGCTGCTCGACGCTCGCCGGCTCGGTGTCGCCTTGGGTCACGATGATGCGGCGCAGGGCGTTGCGGAATTCGCCCGGGACGTCCTGCCAGACCGGGTTCCCCAGGAAGTCGCCGAAGCCGATCCGCTTGTCGTGCTCGGGAGGCGTCAGGAAGATCCCCCACTTGTAGTCGGGCATCTTCACGTAGTCGAAGTGCGCCCAGCCCTTGGAGTCCACCGAGATCGCGGTCCTCAGGTAGATCTCGTTGGCCTGAAAATCCGTCGGGCCCGCCTCGTGCCACCACTTGAGGTAGTCCGGCTGCCATTTCTCGAGAGCCCTCAAGAGCCGTTTGTCCTGCGAGAGGTTGACGTTGTTCGGGATCTTCTCGTGGAGTTGCATCAGGTTCTCCTGAAATCGAAAACGGGACGCTCGGGCTTCCCGTAGAGGGTCAACGCACCCGTGGGACCCACGGCGTTCGGGCGCTGGAAGATCCAGTTCTGCCACGCGGACAAGCTTGCGAAGATTTTGCTGTCGCCGTTTTCGCCGCCGGGGAAGCGCAGCGAGGCCTCCATGCCGGTCAACGCATCGGGCGAGAGGCTGACCCTCTCTTCGATGGCGACGCGCACCTCGTCGGCGTAGTCGATCTCGTCGGCGACGACGGTCACGAGCCCGGCCTCCTCGGCATCGGTGGGGTCGTAAACACGCGGCGCCTCGGCGATCTGGCGGGCCTTTCCGGGTTCGCCGTAGAAGCGCACCGCGAGCCGCGTCATCCCGTGGGTCATCGGATAGGCGCCGCCGTTCATACCCGACACCGCGATCTCGGCGGGGCGGTCCTTGTCGTAGAGCATGTACGAGCGGTCCGCGGCGAGCGCGATTTCGAACAGCGTCCCCGCGAAGCACGAGCCGGGCTCGATCAGCGCGTAGAGCGACCGAGCGGTGAGGTCGAGCCTCCGGAGCGTGCGGGCGACGAACGACCGGACCTCGTCGACGAACCAGTCGCCCGCGTTCGCCTCGAGCACCCGGTCCAGTTCGAGACAGGCCGCGACGTCGCCTTCGGTCCTGAGGAGGATGAGACCGATCTCCTCTTCGTTGTGCCGCAACTCGAGCAGCGCCTCGTCGAATTCGCGAAACGCCGCCAGCGCCCACCAGGACGCCCCGAGCGCGCGGATGGCTTTTGCGTCGCTCGGCAAGCCGGCTCCGGGCCCCTTGAGCGTGAGCGTCGCCGTACGTTTGTCGCGATCGATCGAGAGGGTCACGTGGGCCCAACGGATCGTGTCCCCCTCGCGCGTCCGCGAAAGCGGCGGCAACGCGACCCCCGTCGTGGCGCGCGCCGGAGACGACGCGACGAGCGCACCGGCCCGGCGGTCGACCGCCTCGGTAAACCGGCTCTTGGTCGCGACCTCGTCCACGAGATTCCACGCGACGGCGCGCTTGCCCTTCACGCCCTCGGCCACCGTGCAGAACATGTCGGCGTGGTCGCGGCGGACCTTCCGCTTGTCGACCAGGCGGGTCAAGCCGCCGGTTCCCGGGAGCACGCCCAGAAGCGGCACCTCGGGGAGACTGACGGCGCTGTTGCCGTCGTCCACGAGGACGATCTCGTCGCACGCCAACGCCAGTTCGTACCCGCCTCCGGCGCAAACCCCGTTGAGGGCGGCCAGATACTTCTGCCCCGAGCGGGCCGAAGCGTCCTCGATCGCGAGGCGCGTTTCGTTCGTGAACTTGCAAAAATTCACTTTGAACGAATGCGTCGAGCTCGCGAGCATGTTGATGTTCGCTCCGGCGCAGAACACGCGAGGGAGAGCGCCGGTGACGACCACGCAGCGCACCTCGGGGTACTCGAAGCGGAGGCGCTGCACCGCGTCGTACAACTCGAGGTCCACGCCGAGGTCGTAGGAGTTGAGCTTGAGGCGGTAGCCGGGCCGCAGCGGGCGGTCTTCTTGAACCGCCATCACCAGACTCGCCCGCGACCCTTCGATCGTCAGCTTCCAGTGGGCATAGGTGTCGGGCGTGCGTTCGAAGGTGATCGGCTCCGGTCGTGTCGTCGTTTCCAAGTCACTTCCTCCGTCTTTTGGTCCCGAATGAGCGGGCACTATACTGCATCAATCCGTCGGTCGCCGGAGGTTCGACGATGCACTATAGTGCACGAATGTCGACGACGCGCCGGGCCGCGAACAGCACCTTGGACCTTCTCGCTTCGCGGGTGAGGCGGCTGCGCGAATCCCATGGATGGAGCCGGGCGGAGTTGGCCTCACGCTCAGGGCTCTCCGTGCGATTCCTGGCGCGGATCGAATCCGGCGACGGCAACGTCTCGCTCGTTCGGCTCGTCCATCTCGCCGAAGCGCTCGACACGACCCCGGACTCGCTCTTGCGCGCTCCTCGTCCGCGCGGCCCGGTGATCGCGCTCACGGGCTTGCGCGGCGCGTAAAGAGCACGATCGGTCCGCTGCTCGCGGCCGAGCTTGCGATCCCCTTCATCGAGATGGACGCACTCGTGCAGGAAGCCGCCGGCTTGCCCCTCGACCAGATCTTCGAGCTCCACGGCGAGCGTTTCTACCGCCGCCTCGAGCGAGACACGCTGCAATCGATCCTCGGAGGCTCGCACGCGTCGGTCGTGGCGGCGGCCGGGGGGGTCGTCAACGAGCCGTCCACCTGGAAGACGCTGCTCGATCGCACGACCGTCGTCTGGCTGCGCGCCCGGCCCGAGGATCATTGGCGCCGCGTCATCGCGCAGGGGGATCGGCGCCCCATGGCGGACAACCCCGACGCCTTGGCCGAGCTTCGCGCCATGCTGGCCAGCCGGGAGGGACGCTACGCGCAGGCCCACGTGATCGTGGACACCGCACGCCGGACCCCCACGGCCGTGGTCAAGGCGATCCTCGCCGAGCTGGCGGCGCACGAGGAAAGGAGCGCGTGACGCCATGCGACACACGGTGGTGCTCGGTCCGGCCGTGTCTGGAAGTTGGTATCCCCGGGAGCGCGCCGAGCTCGCCGGGCTCGTCGACGGACTTCTCGAAAGAGCGGCCGAGCGAGACCGGCCGGCCCCCGGACCGGTGGGGGCGATCGTCGTGCCCCATGCGGGATTCGCGTACTCCGGATCCGTCGCGGCCTCCGCGTTCGTCAAGCTCCGCGGGCGGGCGTTCGATCGCGCCGTCCTTCTCGGGCCGAGCCACTACTTCGGCTTCCGCGGCGCCGCGATCCCCGATGCCGCGACCGCGTATCGCACACCGCTCGGCGACGTTCCGATCGATCGGGACGCGGTTGGGGCCCTTCACGAAGCGAGCGGTTTTCGCGCCGACGACCGGATGTTCGAGCCGGAGCACGCCTTGGAGGCCGAACTTCCGTTCTTGCAGCGCGTGGTCGCCGCCGACGTCCCGATCGTGCCGGTGCTGCTGGGCGGGCGAGCGACCCCGCACGATGCGAAGCGCGTCGCCGATGGACTCGCGCCGTTGCTGGGCCCGTCCACGCTCCTCGTGGTCTCCTCCGATTTCACGCACTTCGGCCGGCGCTTCGGGTACGTCCCGTTCGACGACGACGTCCCCGCTCGACTCCGTGAGCTGGACTTGGGCGCAGTCGCGGCCATCGAAGCGGGAGACGCCGACGGCTTCGCGAGCTACGTCGAAACGACGGGAGCGACGATCTGCGGGCACCGCGCGATCGACGTCTTCTTGTTGCTCCCCGCCGCCCGGACGGGAGCGAAGCTCATCGAGTACGACACGTCGGGACGCATGACCGGCACGTGGGACCATTCGGTCTCCTACGCGGCGATGGCGGCTCCCGCCACCGGTTCGGCCGCATGACGAGCGCGCGGCTGACCGCTGCCGAAGGCTCGGTACTCGTCCGTCTCGCCCGGGCGGCGATCGAAGACCGGTTGTTCCGTAACGGAGTGCTCGCGGCAACGCGACGCTCCGTGGCCCTGACGCCTGCCCTGCTGGCGGATCGGGCCTGCTTCGTGACGCTCGAGACGCCCGATGCGCGAGGGACGCTCGAGCTTCGCGGCTGCATCGGCTCGACGGAAGGCCGACTCCCCGCCCACAAAGCCGCCGTCGCCTCGGCTCGAGATGCCGCGTTCGACGATCCGCGCTTTCCGCCGTTGACGCCCGAGGAGCACCCGGGCCTCGTGATCTCGGTCTCGGCGCTCACGCCGATCACGCCCGTTTCCGGCGCGGAATCGATCGTCGCGGGACGGGACGGGGTCGCCCTCGAATGCGACGGCCGCCGGGCGCTCTTCCTTCCCGAGGTCGCCGGCGATTACGGGTGGTCCGTCACGGAGTTGCTCGAGCAGTTGGCCCGCAAGGCGGGCCTTCCGGCCGCGGCCTGGCGCAGGGCGAGGCTGTTCACGTTCGAGAGCGAAAGATTCGGCGAGACCGAAGACAGGGCTGCTAGAATCCGCAGGCCGTGAACCCCGTCGAATCCCAGCCCCTCGTGCCCACCGCCGGCGTCTCCACCGAGACGTTGTCCGCCACGACGCTCCGTGATCTGCTCGATCTCGCGAAGCCGCGCATCACGACGATGGTGGTTTTCACGACGGCGATGGGCCTCTGGTTGGCCCCCGGGTCGATCGGGGCCGCGCGCACCGCCCTCTTGCTGTTCGGGACGGCTCTGCTGGTCGGCTCGGCCAACATTCTCAACTGCTGGTACGAGCGCGAGACCGACGGCCTGATGATCCGCACGCGCAACCGGCCGCTCCCCGCGGGCCGTCTCGAACCCGGGACCGCGTTGGCGCTCGGCATCGCGTGCGGCGTCTTCGCCATCCCGCTCCTGGCCCTCGCGATCAATCCGTTAACCGCGGTTTTGGGAGCGATCGCGCACTCGACCTACGTTTTGGTCTACACGCCGCTCAAGAAGGTCTCGCCGTGGGCGTTGGAGCTGGGCGCGATCCCCGGCGCGATCCCACCGCTCATGGGTTGGACCGCCGCCACCGGCACGCTCTCGCTTCCGGGTTGGTTCCTCTTCGGCATCCTTTTCTTCTGGCAGATCCCGCACTTCCTGGCGATCGCCATCTATCTCGAAGACGACTACCGCCGAGGCGGCCTCAAGGTCCTCTCCGTGACGCGTGGCCCCGTCGTCGCGGCGCGTTGGCTCGCGTTTTACACCGTGGCGATCGTCGCCGTGAGCCTGCTGGCCCAACCGCTTCAGCTCGCGAGCTTCGCCTACACGGCGGCGGCCGCGGTCCTCGGGGTGGGATTCCTCGAGTTCGCGCGGCGCGGAGTCATGGGACGGGTTGAAGGGGCGTGGGCCCGGCAGACGATGCTGTACTCGATCGCCTGGCTGACGGCGCTGATGTTGGCTCTCGTCGCCTTCGCTCGCTGACCCATCCCCGCTTCCTCTTTGGGTGGCTCGGTGGCTGACATGGCATATGATCTCCGCATCAAGTCGAGGTGACGGACATGGAAGCCAAGCAGCAAGTTCGCGAGCTCTTGGATCGGCTTCCCGACGATTGCAGCCTCGACGATGTGCTTTACCACCTGTACGTC
>JANMVW010000043.1:0-11624 GCA_031393555.1 Acidobacteriota bacterium | reverse complement strand
CCTCGAGCACGAGGGCGTGATCGTCGACCGTCTTGCGCATCGTCGACCGCGAGACTTCGATCCATGTGGCCGACGCGTCGTTCACTTCCGGGAGATCTTACGTCAGGCGATCGCACCCGGGACCAATAACCGTGGCGGCCGGTGCAGCGATTCTCCGCGGAACACGCGATCAGCCCTGGGCCGCGCGTGAGTTGGCGCCGATTTCTGGTGGTCGTCCACCGGGACATCGGCTATCTGCGCGCGGCCTCGTCATCCCGCTCCTATTCTGGTGGTGGAAGGCTTGAGGCGGTCCTCAGCGCGGTGCCGGCAGTGTCCACCGGTACAGTGCATCGAAAAAGAGTTGACCTCCGGGGGTGACCGATCGGACGATTTCGTCGGTCGTCGTCGAGTGGAGATCAGCGCTGCCATCGGCCCTGAGCTCGTACGCACGCGGCCCGCCGGTCAAAGGGTCATCCGCAGGAACACCGTCGATCGATGGGAGCGTCGGCGGGTAACGCCCCGTGGCGAGCGCCTCGCGCCGTAGCGCGATCGCGAGGCGGGCGAGGTTCCGTGCCGAGGCCGTGGCGGTCGCTCGGGCGGAGGCTGAATCGAGGTTCCCACCAATGACGACAGGCATTCGTATCCACCATCCCCAGGGGCGATCTTCCGAGCGGGCTTTGGCTAGCGGCGCACGGACGGGCCGGCCGGCCGTGCGGTCGGCCTCCAAATTGGCCTCGATCACCGTCGCGGCGACAAGGTCGGCGAGCGCCGGCGCGAGTTTCGAAGGAACTACGCTGTCAACGGAATCGAGCAGCACCTCCGCTTTGACGTCATGCGCCATCGCGGCCGTGCCGAAGCGGAGCGCCTTGCGAAGGGCGCCTTTCAGGTCCGCGTCGCAGACCGATGCTTCGAGGCGGTCGAGCTCGGGTGGCGTCGCAAGCGGGGACATCGCCAACTCGTGAACAAGTCCGATCTGGTATTTCTCGATCGCAAGGCCGATCAGGAAGAGGATCAGAGAGCTCTCAGCCTCGTGAGAGCGAGCGATTGTCCCAAGAGCTTCCGCGCTCACGAGTGCCGTCTCCCCGTCGCCGCGGCCGAGAGCGAGCCGGCCGCGCGCGGCCAACAACTTCGCCGCGTACAGCGCCGAGAGAAGGTTGGGGATCTTCGCCGTCGTTCCTTGTTCGTAAGGGATATCCCAGTTCGACGCCTTCATCCCGCGCGCCCGCAGCAGAAGCGTCAGAGCTGGGGTGTTTCGCTCGAGGATGACCTCGAGTCTGGTGGTTTCGTCGGCTTTCCAATCGGCAAAACGCTTCGCGGACAGCGAGCCGATCACGTCTTGATCGCCCGGAAAAAATACGACTGCCAGAATGCCGGGACGTTGCCAGGTCACCGCGTTTTGCTCGACCGCGACCCGTGGGCTGACGAAGGTGCTCAGGGACAGCGACCCGACCTCGCGCTCGTAGCGCTTCGAGACCTCCGCAAGTCGATGGGCGCCGTACAGGTCGATCACCAGCAGGGCGAGGAGGGACATTCCTACGACGACGGCAATCGTCACGAGGAGGGCCCTCAGCACACGAAATCGATTCATCCGCGACTCCCCGCGCAGGCTTCGCGGGGCACAGGCTCTAGTCCATCGAGCTGCTCCGCGGCCGTAAGGCCGGTGTCACCGGGAATCGCTGCGTCGTCGATCGCAAACACCGCCGGCATCGCGATGTGCGTGCGCGTTCCGCCGCCACCGGCGACCAGCACATTGGCGATCACGAGCGCCGCCAGCCCGGCAGCGCACAGTCGCAGCAACCGATCGCCGTAGAGCGCAGCGAGAAGGCTCGGCGCTCGCTGAGCCGCTGCCTCCCGCGCCGCGGCGAGCACCAGTGCGCGCAACGCCAGCGGAGGGCGCATCGGTTTCAGCCCGGCCCACGGGTCGCGGGGGTCGCTCATCGTTTCTCCCCGAAGTGCGCGCGGAGGCGTGCGATGGCGAGCCGGTAGCGGCTGGCCGCGGTGAACGTCGGAACGCCGGTCACGCGCCCGACCTCGCGGAACGACAATCCCGTAAAGTGATGGAGGTAGACCGCCTCGCGCTGGGCCTCCGGAAGTCCGCGTAGGATGGCCGTCGCTCGCGAGGCGTCCACGGCGCGATCGGGGTCGAGGCCTGGCGCCTCGAGGAACGGCGCATCGTCGAGCCCGACGCGTGGACGACGCATCCTGACACGATCGACTGCGGCTCGGTGGGCCATGGTCAAAAGGTAGCGTCGCGGGGTGCGGATTCCGGCCGCTATCGCCGGCGTTCCGGCTAACTTCACGAAGACGTCTTGCACGCAGTCGGAAGCATCAGCAACTGAGCCCGTCCGCCAGTGCGCGATCGCAAAGAGTTCGGAGGCGCAATCGTCATAGATCGGGCCCAGCGCGTCGAGGTCCCCGCCGGAAAGGCGCTCCAGCAGCCGTGTCAGCTCCTCGTCACGCACCGCGCGCTCCACCCTCGCCCCAAGGGCCAGGACCCGCATGTCGAAGACCACGGCGTGCGTCATCACACATCTAGACGTGCCGGCGGGCGGATGTTGTCACGCCCGGCATACGCCGACTGGCCCAGGATCAAACGCTCGAACGGAAGCTCGTGCTCGAGGTCGTGCCTTCGGAGCGCATGAAGGCCCCCGATCGCGTGCATCGAAGGGGACGAGTTCTTCGGTCTCGATGGGCGCAAGGACGGCGAGCACGTCGTCGTCCTCGCCGGCAGGTGCTCCAGTGACGCGGCGCTTATCCCAAATCGCAGATAGCGGCCGTTAGGCAGGTTCGAAGCGGAGCAAAACACCGAAATTCCGATCTTTTTTCTTCGTGAGAGACCGATTGGGCGCTCCGAAAGGCCTTCTGCTCAGAAAACGGCCCCGTAGGATCGTCCCTGAGGCGCGATCGTGGCGCCGGCCTAGCTTCCGGATCCCCAAAACTAGCGAAAGTGAGGTGAATAATTCCCCACCATCCGGCATCAGGCACATGGTGGTTCCCAAATTGTCCGTCCCCGCGGTTGAGGGCGGAGAGTGCCGACGCCGGTAGGTGTGGCCTGGTGTTGACAGCCAATGTCGGTGGAGTCGACCGCGACATTGCGGATTGACCCCCATGAGCGGAGGAGGAACCCCGCGCATTCGAGTCCTTTCTGGGGCGTTCGGCGTTTTCCAACTGGGCGGACAATCTCGGAACCACTATGCGCGTTATCATCCGGCCCGCCTTGCGCGTTCCTCACCATGGGAGAACCTCCATGTCCTTGCGCCTCGCCATCCTCGTGTCCGTCGTCTTGACCGGCCTGTCCGGAAACGTCTCCGCCATGACCGCGGACGAATTGGTCGGGAAGAACCTCGAAGCCCGTGGTGGCGCCGCGAAGCTGCGCGCCATCACGTCCATCCATACGGTCGGGACGCAACGCATCGGCGGTGGGCAAGACGCCAAAGTCGAATCGTGGGCGACCGCCCCGGCGGCGTTCCGCGGAGAGTTCACGCTCCAGGGGATGACCGCGGTGCAGGCCTGGGACGGCCAGGAGGCGTGGTCGATTTCGCCGTTTGGGGGCCGCCGAGATCCGCAAAAGATCTCCGCCGACGACGCCAAGGGCCTGATCGAGCAGGCGGACATCGCCGGACCGCTGGTCGATTACAAGGCCAAGGGGAACAAGGTCGAATACCTGGGGACCGAAGACATCGACGGAACCGACGCCCACAAGCTGCGGGTCACGCTGAAAAACGGCGATACGAAGTACCTCTTCCTCGACCCCGACCAGTTCTTGGAGATCCGCGTGATCAATCACCGCATGGTGCGAGGCCAGGAGGAGGTTTCGACCACCGACCTTGGCGAGTACGAAAAGGTCGACGGGATCTGGTTTCCGTTCGAGTCGGGAAGAACCCATCTCGAGAAGGTCGAGTTCAACCAGCCGATCGATCCCAAGCGGTTCTCGTTCCCGGGAGGTGCGCGTTGAAAACCCTGTTGGCAGGTTTCGCGCTGCTCGCGATCACGGGCGTCTCGGCGGACACCGCGCCGCGCCTCGATCCGGGCGTGATCTCCGGTCTGGGCATCCGCAACATCGGGTCGGCCACGATGAGCGGCCGCATCGCAGCGCTCGGCGCGGCCCACCGCAAGGATGGGTCGACCGTGCTCTACGTCGGCGCGGCGAGCGGAGGCGTCTGGAAATCGACCGACGGGGGCACGACCTTCACACCGAAGTTCGACAAACAAAAGGTGCAGTCGATCGGTGCGATCGCGCTCGATCCGAACGACCCCGAAACCATCTGGGTCGGCACCGGCGAAGCGTGGACGCGCAATTCGGTTTCGATCGGGGACGGCATTTACCGGTCGCGTGACGGTGGCGAGACCTGGACTCTCATGGGGCTTCCGCAATCGGAGCGGATCGTCAAGATCCTCGTGCGGCCGGACAACAGCTCCGTCGTCTACGCGTGCGTCACCGGCAAGCTCTGGAGCGATTCCGAGGAGCGAGGCGTTTACCGGACGGAAGACGGCGGGCAGAGCTGGTCGCTCGTGCTGAAGGGCGCGAACGCGTCCACCGGTTGCGGCTCGATGGCCATGGATCCCAAGCACCCCGACACCCTGTTCGCCTCCCTCTGGGACTTCAGGCGCAAAGGCTGGACCTTCCGTTCCGGCGGGGAAAACGCCGGAGCCGTCTCCGGAAGCGGTCTCTACCGGAGCGAGGACGGGGGAGCCCACTGGACGGAGATCACTGATGCCGCCAACAAGGGCCTGCCCGCCAAGCCGTACGGGCGGATCGCCGTCGCGGTGGCGCCGTCCGATTCCAAAGTCGTGTATGCCTTCATCGAATCCGTCGCGAGCGCGCTGTTCCGTTCGAGTGACGGCGGGGCGACGTGGAGCCGCCGCGACGACAGCCAGTCGATGGTCTGGCGCCCGTTTTACTTCGCCAACCTGATCGTCGATCCGCAAAATCCCGACCGTCTGTTCAAGCCCGACGGCGATCTGATCCAGAGCTTGGACGGCGGCAAGACGTTTTCGTCCGCCGGCGGGGGCGCGCACGGGGATTTCCACGACGTGTGGATCGACCCGGCCGACTCGAGCAAGCTGGTCGTGGGCGACGACGGGGGCCTGTGGTTCTCGAAGGACGGCGGGAATCGTTATTGGAAGGCGAACAACCTTCCTATTTCGCAGTTCTACCACGTCAGCGTCGACAACGACGACCCGTACCACGTGTACGGCGGCTTGCAAGACAACAGCTCGTGGGTGGGAGCGTCGTCCTTCCCGGGCGGCATCGCCAACGCGCAGTGGGAAAACGTTTACGGGGGCGACGGCTTTTGGATGTTCGCCGACCCGTCGGACCCGGACTACCTCTATGCCGAGTCCCAGGGCGGGAACATCGGCCGGGTGAACCGCCACACCCATCTCAGCCGCGACATCCAGCCACGCCCGAACTTCGGCGAAAAGCTGCGCTGGAACTGGAACACCCCGATCCACCTGTCGCCCAACGAGAAAGGAACGATCTACATCGGCGCCCAGTTCCTGTTCCGGAGCCGCGACCATGGGCAAACCTGGGACCGCATCTCGCCCGATCTGACCACGAACGATCCAAAGCATCAGCTCCAGGAAGAGTCCGGGGGCATCACCGTCGACAACTCCTCGGCGGAGATGTACACCACGATCTACTCGATCAGCGAGTCGCCGAAAAACGGAAAAGTGATCTGGGTCGGCACCGACGACGGGAACGTTCAGCTCACCAAAGACGGCGGCAAGACCTGGACGAACGTCACGGCGAAAGCCGGGGTGCCCGCTGGGTCGTGGGTCTCGACCATCGTCGCGTCACCCTTCGACGCGGGAACCGCGTACGTCACCTTCGACCGCCACACGTTCGGCGCGATGGGTCCGATGGTCTACAAGGCGACCGACTACGGGGCGACGTGGCAGCCGCTCGCAACGCCCGAGACTCCGAAAGGGCTCCGCGGTTACGCCCACGTCGTGCGCGAAGATCCGGTCAAACGCGGCCTGCTCTACGTGGGCACCGAGCTGGGACTCTGGATCTCGAACGACGACGGCGCCACCTGGGCGCAGTTCACCGGCGGCGATTTCCCCGCGGTGGCGGTGCGCGACATCGTCATCCAGCCGCGCGACAACGACCTGGTGATCGCCACCCACGGGCGCGGTATCTGGATCCTCGACGACCTGACGCCGCTCCGCGCCCTGACGCCGGCGCTCCTGCAAGAAGAAGCGGCTTTTCTTCCCACGCGTCCCCAGCAACAGCGCATCCGAGCGGGCGGCGGTTGGGTCGAGGGGGACGCGAGCTATACCGGTGAGAACGCGCCGACCGCGGTCACGATCACGTACTACCAGAAGGCCCGCCACCTGTTCGGCAAGTTGAAAATCGAGGTGTTGGACGACAAGGGCAACGTCGTGGACACCCTCCCCGCAAGCAAACGCCGCGGCATCAACCGCGTCGCCTGGCCGATGAACGTCGCTCCGCCCCGCGTGCCCCCGGCGGCGCAGGTGGCCGGAAGCGCGACGCGGGGTCCGCGCGTCGTCCCGGGCCTCTACACCGTGCGGATGACCAAAGGGGCGAAAACCTATGAGACCAAGGTCACGGTCGGACTCGATCCCCGCTCGCCGTTCACGGTGGCCGAAAGGCGCGAGCAGTTTGACGCCGCGATGACGGTCAAGGCGATGTTCGGCACGATGACCGACCTGGTCGCACACATTCAGGCCGTCCGCGCGGGCGCCAACGCGGCGATGGGTAAGCTCCCCGAAGGCGACCCGCTGCGGGCGCAACTGTCTGCACTCTCCGAAAATGCCGATGCCGTTCGCAAGCAGATCGTCGCCACCAAGGAGGGTGGCGCGATCACCGGCGAGGAGCGGCTGCGGGAACACATGGACAATCTCTACGGCGGCATCATGGACTACGAGGGCCGTCCGACCGCGACCCTGATCGCCTACACCGGCGTCTTACGCCGCGAGCTCGACGGCGTCACCGCCACATTCGACGCGCTCTGCGCCAAGGACGTCAAAGCAGTGAACGCGGCGCTTTCAGCCAAAGGCCTGCCAGAGCTCACCGGCTGGAAAGGAACAACAAAGGAGGCATCGTGAATCGGAGAATCGCAACGACAGGGGCCTTGTTTTTGGCCGTGACGCTCGCCGGGTGCTCACGCGTCCCCGTGGAGGCGCCGGTGGCGCAGACGCCCTCGCCGGTCGAGCGAGGCAAGTACCTCGTCGCGGCGTTCGGCTGCGACGACTGTCACACGACCAAAAACATGACGGCGGAGGGGCCGGTCCCGGACCTGTCGCGCCGGCTGGCCGGGCACTGGGAAGACCCGACGCTGCCGCCGCCCCCCACGCTTCCGCCGGGGCCGTGGGGTGCCGTCACGACGATGAACTTCACCGCCTGGGCCGGTCCCTGGGGGATCAGCTACGCCGCCAATCTCACCCCCGAGGAGAACACCGGCATCGGGATCTGGACCGAGGACATGTTCCTCAAGGCGATGCGCACCGGCAAGCACATGGGGCAGTCGCGGCCGATCCTCCCGCCGATGCCTTACATGAACTACGCGAAGCTCAACGACGACGACCTGAAGGCGGTCTTTGCGTACCTGAAGAGTCTTCCGCCGATCAAGAACCAGGTTCCCGACCCCGTCATCGCTCCGCCGCCGACGGCCGCGCCGTAAGCGGGGGCGCCCGAGGCCGTCTCGGCGTATCGTCATCGACGGTGCGCATCATGATGACGACCGTTGTGAGACGAACCGCTTTGACCCTCGCGGTCACGGCCTTCGTGTGGGCGTCCGCTCCGGCCGCCGAGGTGAGCGGGCGCATCCTGGGCGAAGGGGCCAAGCCGGTGGCGCAGGCCGTGGTGCGCCTGATCGCCGATGGTCCCGCCGTGCCAAAGCCCGGGAAGGCGGCCCGGCTCGAGACCGGGCCAGACGGCGGGTTCGTCGCCAAAGGGCTGGCGGGCGAGCTCTTCCGTGTCCGGGTCGAGGCCGACGGCTATGCGCCGCTGACGCAGCCCGGAATCCCGGCGGGCGCGGTGGTCCAGCTTCGCTTGCGACGCGGAGCCAAACTCTCGGGCATCGTGAGGGACAGCGCGGCGCAAACGCCGATCGCCGGCGCGACGATTCTCGCGTGGGACAAGGGCGCGGAGGCCTTCGGCGAGGACGCGTATCGCAAGGCCAAGAGCGCAAAAGACGGGCGCTTCGTTGTTTCCGATCTCCAAGCGGGGAAGGCGACGGTCGAGGCGAGGGCTTCCGGCCACGCGCCGGCCAAATCGAAAAACGTCCCCATCCCGAAATCCGATCTCGAACTCCTCCTCGAGCTTCCCGGGGTACTGACCGGCCTCGTGACCGACACGAAAGGCGATCCGGTCGCCGGGGCCGAGGTGAAGGCGTCGTGGCGCGACCCGACCGGTCCGAAAAACCGCAGCGTCAAGACCGCCGCGAACGGCCGCTACCGTATCGCCGAGGCCGCCACGATCCTGATGACGCGCATGACCGTGCGGGCGGCGAAGTTCCTCCCGGCCGAGCGCGTCGGCCCGGTGCCGGCCGACGGCGTCCTCGACTTCATCCTCGAGCGTGGCGGGAGCATCGCCGGCATCGCACGCGGCTACGACGGGAAGTTCCCTCCGTCGTTTCGCGTCAAACTCGAGGGCGAGCGCAAGTCGTCCTCGCGAGCCACGTCCGAGCATGAGTTCACGGATCCGGCGGGAGCGTTCCGGGTGGACGACCTCGACCCGGGAACGTACACGATCGAGGTCGGAGCGGACCGTTACGCGAGCGCCAAGGCGGAGGTCGTCGTCGTGGCCGAGCAGGTCGCCGACGCGGGGACGCTGACCCTGCCGTCGCGATCCGTCCTCAGAGGACGCGTGGTCGCCGCACGCGATCGGGCGCCGGTTTCAGGGGCTACGGTCAGGATCGATTCCGTCGACCTGCCGGAGCGCCCCGCCGCGGTGGGCGCCAAGACGTCCTGGACCGAAACCACCGCCTCCGACGGGACGTTCGCCACGAAGGACCTGCCGGAGGGAACGTTTGACATCCTCGTGGAACATCCTCAGTTCGCTCCGTCGAAGGCCCGAGTTTCGTTCCGGCCCGACGCCGACACGCCGGAGTTGACCGTCGAGATGTCCAGGGGAGGAGCGCTCACGGGCACCGTGCTGAACGGAAAGCTCGATCCGGTCCCGGGCGTCCGTATCGTCGCGGCACAGGGGCCGGAAGGGGATGCGCGCATCGCCGACACCGGCTCCGACGGTCGTTACTTCATCGATGGCCTGGCGCCCGGGACCTACACGGTGACGCGCCGGAATGAGCGTCCGGGGATTGCGGCCGGGGTCGACGCGAAGCTCGCCGTGATCCGCGAGGGGGAGACGACCACCGTTGATTTCGACGAGAAGCCGAGCGTGGTCGTCAGCGGGATCGTGATGAAGGGAGACACGCCCATACCGGGGGCTGCGATCCACTTCGTGCCGATGGATGACGGCGCTCGGCAGCAGGGACTATCCACGCGTTCCGACGGAGACGGCGCGTTCCAGATCGGGCTCCGCCGCGGCGGGCGGTACCAAGTGTCGGTCGTTTTCGGGGCGAGCGGTGGGTCGAACGGCCACAACGTCCTCACGCTGACGATCCCCGACCTCCCCGAGGTTCGCCAAGACATCGTCTTCAACGTTCAGTCGATCTCCGGGCGCGTCGTCGATCCGGAGCGCAGGGGGGTCAAGGGCGTGCTCGTGACCGCGCTTCCCGACGGTGCCGCGGCCGTGGGCTCGGCACTGCAATCGACCACGATGACGATCGACGACGGGGTGTTCCGGCTGGAAGCGATCGAACCGGCAACGTACCGGGTCACGGCCCGGGCGCGCGGGTACGGGCAAGGGGAACTCTATCCCGTCGTCGTCAATAATGATTACACGCCGGTCCCGGACCTCGAGCTGAATCTCACGCGCGGCTGGATGATGCGAGGCCGTCTCGTCGATCCGGAGGGGCGAGGGGTGCCGGGCGCTCTGGTCGTGGTTGCGCCGCAGGGCATGGCGGAATCTGGCTACCTTCCCGCGCAGACCGACGGCGCCGGCGGGTTCCGCATCACCGCGCCGGCCGACGCTCCGGTGAGCGTCGCCGCGATCTCGCCTCGCTTCGCCCCGGCCGTCCAAAACGACGTCTCGGCGCCGGCGAGCGAGGACACTTCCGAAGTCGTGCTTCAGGCGAACGCGGGAGGGACGCTGCGGGTGCGGGTCGTTCACCGGGCCGGTGGTCCCGTTCCGGGGGCGCAGATCGCGTACCGGCCGGTGCTGTTGTTTCCCGGCTGCGACGTCGTCCTGGAGCGCAACCGTCCGAAGACCACGGACGCCGACGGCAGCACGCTCGTGTCGTATCTCTACCCTGGGGCCTACCTCGTCTCGATCGCCGGGAGGCGCGATACCACCGCCGTCCAGGTGGAGGTCGCCTTGGGGACGGAGTCCAACGTCGTTATCGAAGTGCCCTGAAGCGTCGTTTTCGCGATCCTTCGGGGGTACGATCTGGAGGTTGTCCATGGGTAAGTCAAACAAGCCGTCGAGGAAACCCGTTGCGCAGCGGCTGCCCCGCTGGGTGCCTTGGTTCCAGCACGGCGCGCCGGCTGCCGTCTTTCTCCTCTATGGAATCTTGTGGAAAACCGCCCCCGCGTGGGTTCCGCGTCTGGCGCAAGAGGATTCCTGGATTGAATGGCTCACGGTGGTCGCGTTCGGATCGGCGTGTGCCGGTTTCATTCTCGTCGCCCTGAAACGAGGACCGCGGGACGGGTGGTTCGCTTGGGGACTGGCGCTGTTCTGCTTCCTCGTCGCCGGCGAAGAAATGAGCTGGGGCCAGCGGCTCGTGGGTTTCGTGCCGCCCGAGCTGTTTCTCCAGAAGAACTACCAGGAAGAGGCGAACCTCCACAATCTGTTCAACGTCCAGAAGGGGCCGGAGTGGATGATCGTGTTTCTGCTCGCGGGCTGGGGCCTTGTGCTCCCGGTGTTGCGGCGAAGCGGGGCGGGGAGACTTTTTGAACGCTTGAAGGTGATCGAGCCTCCGATCGTTCTCGCCCCTTGGTTCATCCTCGGCCTCGTCCTGCTCGATAAGTACCCGCTCGAGATGACCGCCGAATACGTCGAGTTGATCGCCGGCTTGCTCTTTCTGGTAACCGCCATCCCGATGATCGATCTCGGGCGGAGAGCCTACCTGGCGCTCGCCGCTCCGCTCGTCATGGTGGTCGCCGCCGCGTCCTACGAGAACCTCCAGGACACCCTGGGCGGACCGCAAAAACTCGAATGTGCCGGCGCGGAGGCTCGGGCCCTCACCGCCGCGATCGAGGGTGGAGCCGGCCTGCCCCAGCTGTTCGCGCGGCGATCCGTAGATGTTCGTGTCCACACCGCCATGCAGCGCGAGTTCCTGAAGGCGGACATCGTGGCGTCGTTGAGTTCGGTGGCCTGCGAAGGCGTATCGACCAACCCCAATCGCCGACGCTTCGCGCTCGACCCGTGGGGACAGCCCTATTGGATTTTCTACGAGCGAAGCGCCGACGGGGTCACGGGGACCGCGCTCTTTTACAGCTTCGGCTCGAACCGCCGCTACGATTCGCCCAGCGGCGCGATCGAGGGGACGGACGACATCGGGACGCGGTCGCGGCCGTTGAACCTAGAGACCGGCTTGCCGGAGTAGGCGAGCCGGACC
>JANMVW010000032.1:0-10204 GCA_031393555.1 Acidobacteriota bacterium | reverse complement strand
CTTGAATCCGTACGGCACGATGGCGATGGCGCAATCGCATCACCCGGTCCCCGAGGTGAGTCTCGTGCGCCTCGTGGGCCTCGTGCTCGACAATGTGCGCCTCGCCCGCGCGAGAAACGTCGGAAAACTCGCCTTCGCAGGGCCGGAGACCGTGTTCGGCCGTAAGGCCGTGAAACTCGAGGCGAAGTTTCCTGCAACCGGAAAAACGCCGACGCTCGGCAAAGACGAGACGCTTTGGGACATCTCGCGGGCCACCGGCCAGCCGATGTACGTGATCCTCCACGCCAATCGCGCGCGGCAATGGCGGCAGGCGGACCACCCCGAAAAGGGCGACTCCGTGATCGTTCCCGACTACTACGCCGGGCGCATGGTTTTGTGGATCGACGACGAGCTGCGGCTTCCGATCCAGATCGACCTGTACGATCACGAGGGGGCGCTCTACGAGCACTACGAGCACCATGACCTGAAGGTCAACGTCGGGCTGACCGGCGCCGACTTCGACCCCAAGAACCCCGCCTACCGGTTCTGACGGCGGGCGATCGCGAATCCGGCTACAATTCCCCGCCATGAGCGACGGAGCTGAATCGACGTCCCAAGCGGTCACGCACAGCGTACGGGTCTCCGTGCGGGCCCGGTTCGTTCCGGAGCGATCGAATCCCAGCGATAACGCGTGGTTCTTCGCCTACACGATCGAGATCGCCAACGAGAGCGATCGGACCGTCCAGCTTCTGAGCCGCCACTGGGTCATCACCGACGCCGACGGCAAGGTCGAAGAGGTCCGCGGCCCGGGGGTTGTCGGCCAGCAGCCGATCCTGGGCCCCGGCCAAAAGTTCGAGTACACGTCCGCTTGCCCCCTGGTCACGTCGTTCGGCGTCATGCAGGGGACCTACCAGATGGTTACGCCCGGCGGCGATCATTTCGAAATCGCGATCGCGCCGTTTTCCCTCCACGAACCGTACGCGGTCAATTAGAAGGAGCCTCCATGAAGCGTTTCTTTGTTTGCTGCGTCCTCGCGGGCTTTCTCGCCGCGGGAACGGCGTGCGCCGCCGACCCCGTGTTGAAGACCGAAGACGAAAAAACTCTTTACGCGCTGGGTCTGGTCTTTGCGAATCAGCTCAGCGCGCTCAAGCTGACCCCTGCTGAGCTCCAGTTGGTCGAGGCGGGCATGACCGACGGGGTGCTCAAAAAGAAGGCCCAGGTCGAGTTGGAGGCCTACGGCCCGAAGATCAAGCCGATGGCCGATGCGCGGATGGCCGCGGGCACCGCGGAAGAGAAGAAGAAAGGCACGGCCTATCTCGCGACGATCGCCGCCAAGCCGGGGGTCAAAAAGACCGAGTCTGGGCTCCTGTTAGAAACGGTCACCGCGGGAACCGGCAAGAGCCCTGTCGCCAACGACAAGGTCAAGGTCAACTACAAGGGCATGCTGATCGACGGCAAGGTCTTCGATTCGTCCGAAAAGCACGGCGGTCCCTATGCCGTCACGGTCGCCGGAACCCCCCCCATCATCAAGTGCTGGAACGAGGCGCTCGTCTTGATGAAGGTGGGAGGCAAGGCCAAGATCTACTGTCCGGCGGAGCTCGCGTACGGCGACCGCCCCAACGGCGAGATCCCCGCCGGCGCCTCGCTGATCTTCGATTTGGAAGTGGTCGAGATCGTCGCCCCCGACCCGGCCCCCGACAAGAAGTAAGGTCGAAAAGGGGTCACTTCCCTTTTTCTCAGCGAAGCTCCTCGGATACCGCTTCGCTGAAAAAAAGGGACGTGGCCCCTTTTCTTTATCCTTCCTGGCGGAGGAGCATCGTCGTGGGGTCGATCGCTAACGCCAACTGGGAGACGTCGGGGTTGTCGTGATCCTTGAGGACTCTTAGGTTCACGGCTTTTCCGTCGTGCGCCATGTGGACGATCACTGCCAGCTCGCTCGTCAGGTGAGCCACGGGCTCGGGGATGCCGTGCTCGTCCCGCGGGTCGGTACGGTGGGTGTGCGCGGCCATCCAGATCTCGCACTTGAGGCTCTCGGCGATCTCACGAAGCTCGCGGAGCTCGCCGACCGTGGCCGCCTCGAAGTCGTAGCCGTCGATCACGATCGCGACCGGGACGAACCCCATCGCTTCTCTCAACATCGCGATGTGCGCCCGCAGGTGCTCGACCGTGAAGGTGTCCTTGAGATAGGCCTTGATGTGGCGGTGGCTCTCGATCTCCCGGCGAATTTCAGCCGCGCTCTCGAGCTCGGTCGCCTGGACCAGGTCGTGAAAGATCTCGACGTAGTACTCGCGGACATGCTCGATCGTCCGGCCGATCGTGACGTGCAGCACCTTCCGGCCGCGCAGCAAATCGTCCAGCGCGATGTCCACGAGAAACGCGGTCTTGCCCATGCCGTGGAGCGCAACCACGACGCCAAGATTCCCGGCGCCTAAGCCTCCGTGAATCGAGTTCTCGAAGATCCTCATCGGAGAGCGCTCGGTCAGTTCCTTCAAGAGCATGGGTGGCCTCCTACTCTTCGTCGGCCTTCGAGCCGGTTCCGTATTTTTTGACTAACTCTGCTGCCGCTTCCGCCGGCACGGGTGCGTAACGCGCGAACTCCATCGTGTATTCGGCCTTCCCCTGCGAGGACGACCGCAGGTCCGTCGAATAGCCGAACATCTCGGCCAAGGGTACGTCCGCATCGACGCGCACGAAACCCTCGAGCTCGGTCGTTCCGACGATGAGGCCGCGCCGCTGCATGATCGTCCGGACGAATGCGCCCTGGAATTCCGTCGGCCCCTCGACGGCGACCTTCATGATCGGCTCGAGAATGGCCGGCTTCGCGCGGTCGTAGACGTCGCGGAACGCCCCGCGGGCGGCCGCCTGAAACGCGTTGTCCGACGAGTCGACCGCGTGCGCGGCGCCGTCGTTGATCACGACCCGGAAATTCGTGAGGGGGAACCCGATCAGGCGCCCCTTCTTGAGCATCGAGCGGAAGCCCTTTTCGACCGACGGAATGAACTCCGAAGGAATCGATCCCCCGAAGATGTCGTTGACGAACTCGAACTCGCCTTCCGGATACGGTTCCACGTACCCGCCGACCTTGCCGTACTGGCCCGATCCGCCCGTTTGCTTCTTGTGGAGGTAGTTGAATTCGGCCCTGCGCGTGATCGCCTCACGGTAGGCCACCTGCGGCGCACCGGTTTCGACCTCGGCGCCGTATTCCCGCTTCATGCGCTCGACGTAAACGTCGAGGTGCAGCTCGCCCATCCCGGAGATGACCGTCTCTCCCGATTCTTCGTCGACACGGGCGTGAAAGGTCGGGTCTTCCTTGGTGAAGCGCTGGAGCGCCTTCCCCATGTTGGCCTGAGCTTTCTTGTCCTTCGGCTTGACGGTCAGGTGGATGACCGGAGGAGGGACGTACATGGACGTCATCGCCCAGCGGATCTTGTCGGAGGTGAAGGTGTCGCCCGACGCGCAGTCGATACCGAACAGCGCCACGATGTCGCCGGTTTCGGCTTGGACGATGTCCGCCATTTCGTCGGCGTGCATGCGCACCAGGCGCCCCACGCGCACGTCGCGGCCGGTGCGGGCGTTGACGATCGAATCGCCCTTCTTGATGGTTCCCTGGTAGACACGCAGGTAGGTCAGCTGCCCGAAGCGGCCCTCTTCCAGCTTGAAGGCGAGGGCGACCATCGGCGCGTCGGGGTCGGCCTTGAGCACGACCTGCGCCTCGTCGTGGGCGAGATCGAGCGCGACGTTTTCGACCTCGGTGGGATCGGGGAGGTAGTGCGTCACCGCGTCGAGGAGCGGCTGCACCGCCTTGTTCTTGTACGCGCTGCCGATGAAGACGGGGGTCAGCTGCAATAACAGCGTTCCCTTGCGGACGGCGGCGCGGATCAGCTCCGGCGTCGGACGCTCTTCGAGAATGGCTTCCATGAGCTCGTCCGAGAACATCGACACCGCATCCAACATCACGGCGCGCTTGGCTTCCGCCTCGGCGCGCAGATGCGCCGGGATGTCTTCGGTGCGGCGCACTTCGCCGTTGTTGCCGTCGAAGTAGTACGCCTTCATTTCGACAAGATCGACGACGCCTTCGAATTCGCCTTCGAGCCCGATCGGGATCTGCATCAGGACCGCGTTGTGCCTCAGCTTTTCGCGAAGCTGCTCGGTGACGCGGTACGGGTTGGCGCCCTGCCGGTCGGACTTGTTGATGAAGGCGAGGCGCGGGACGCTGTAGCGGCGCATCTGACGGTCGACCGTCATCGACTGCGACTGCACACCCGCGACGGCGCACAACACGAGGATGGCGCCGTCGAGCACGCGCAAGGAACGCTCGACCTCGATCGTGAAATCGACGTGACCCGGCGTGTCGATGATGTTGACGTGGTAGCCGGCCCACTCGCAGTGCGTCGCGGCGGACTGGATCGTGATGCCGCGCTCGCGTTCGAGGTCCATCGAGTCCATCTTGGCGCCCACGCCGTCTTTACCCTTGACGTCGTGAATGACCCGGATGCGCTGGGTATAAAAGAGGATGCGCTCCGTGAGCGTCGTCTTCCCCGAGTCGATGTGCGCGCTGATACCGATGTTGCGGACGAGTGACAGATCGCTGGTGGCCATAGACCCTCTCTTACGAGCTAATTCCTAGCGAACACAACATCCTAGCAAACGGGGGCAAATCGGGGACACTCCTCTTTTTTTCAGCAAAGCTCCGCGGATACCGCTTTGCTGAAAAAAAGAGGAGTGTCCCTACTCGCCCCAGGCGGGGGAGGCTAGAGCGGTGTCGAGGGCCGGGGAGCCCGCGGTGAGGATCGGGGGGCCGTGGGAGGGCAAGACGATTTCGGGACGGGCGGAGGCGACTCGCTGGATGGAGGGCCTGAACGCCTCGTCGTAAAGCGCCCGGCCCGCGGGGGTTTTTACGCCCCAGCTCGGGGGAGCGACCCTGAGCCTCCCCTCGCCCGCCCCGATCACCGCGTCGGCGAAAACGGCGGCCCGCCAGGGATCGAGGACGAATGCGGTCTCCCCCGGCGACATCCCGGGGATCGGCACGGCGTGCAGTCCCGCTGGAAGTCTGACGTCCTCGAACGTCGCGTGAAGGGAGCAGGACACGGCGTCGCGAATCGCGGCGTCACCCACGACGGAGAGCTCCTGCCCGGCGGCAAGATAACGGGCCGCGACGGCATCGGCGCTCCGCCCGTGATCGACGCTGCCCACGAGAACGAGGACCGGCCTCGCAAGTCGCGCGACGTCGCGGTCGAGGGCGGCCCAGAATCGTTCGAGTAACGCGGGGTCCGCGGGGACGAGCGGGTCGACCAGGACGACGGCTTCGTCATACTCGGCGTACACCGAGGCCACCGTGCGGCCCCATCCGTCCGGCCGGTCGAACTCAGGCTTCCAGCCGGGGTGGGGAACCTCCCACCGCCACAACCCGTCTCGAATCTTCGAGACCTTCATGAAATGAAAGTAGCATTCCATCGAAGGAGGTGCGTCATGGCCGCATACAGCGTCAGGACCGAAGTCGTTAAAGGTGGGATCAGCTTCGGCTCGGCACTCGCCATCGCGATCAGCTGGACCAAGAGCCAGTCGGTGCTCTGGGCGATCTTCCACGGGTTCTGTTCGTGGCTCTACGTCATCTATCACGTGCTGACGAGGCCGTAACTCTCAGGACGTGATCCCCGCCTGGTACGACGCCAGCATCGCGCCGATCGCCCGCTCACCGTCGGCCGGGTGACCGAAACCGGCGAGCCCGAAGGCCACGGCCTCGACGCATCGCATCAGGTAGTCGGTGCGGGTGAGCGTGTATCCCATGTGGCCAACCCGGAAGTACGTCGCTTTGATCGTGGGATGCAACCCGCCGGCGATGGTGACTCCGTGTTCGGCGACGCGGGCGACGAGTGAGGCATCGACCGCGGCGGGGTAGTGCAGGGCCGAGAGAGTGTGAGCCGCGTTCCGCTCTCGCGTGGGCACAGGGCGGAGGCCGAGCGTCGACCACGCCGCCTGCAGCGCGCGCGCCCCGCGCTCGTGGAGCGCGAAACGCGTTTCCATCCCGTCGGCGAGAATCTCCCTCAGACCGGCGGACAGGGCGAGAATCAAGTTCGTCGGAGGCGTGGCGAAATAAGAGGGCGTCCGCGCCTCATACGCCTGCATGACCGGGCGCCACGCGTGCCAGTCCTGTGCGAGCGCAGGTGGAGCCTTACGCTCATCGCGCGCGGCCAAGGCTCGCTCGCTCGCCACCAACAGCGCCAGCCCCGCCGGGAGGCCGATGGCCTTTTGCGACGCGGTCAGGTAGACGTCGGCGCCCCACGCGTCCATCTCGAATCGTTCGCCCGCGGTCGCGCACACGCCATCGAAGATGGAAAGCGCCCCACGTTCGCGCGCGAGGGAAGCGAGCGGCTTGGGATCGCACAACGCGCCGGTCGACGTGTCGACGTGCGTCGCGAACAGCGCTTTCACTTTTTTCCCGGCGCGCGCGAAATCGTCGAACGCCCCTTCGGCGCGGCTGACGTTGGGGACCTCGCCGGGTACCGCGGTCAGATCGACGACGTCGGCGCCCGCGCGCCGCAGCATCTCGACCATGCGATCGGAGAAGTAGCCGGTGTTGACGACGATCGCCGCGTCCCCGGGCTCGATCAGATTCGCGACCGCCATCTCCATCGCGGTCGTGCCGGATCCGGAGAACGCGAACGGCTGAGAGGAAGGTGCCGCCAGCCAGACGCGGCGCATCATCTCGAGGGATGCGCCGAACGCCTCGATAACGTCCGGCGCGAGATGCCCCGGCGGAGGGACCGAATATGCGTCGCGAACGGAAGGCGAGACCTCGACCGGTCCCGGGATCATGAGAAGCCGCCTCTGAGTCGTCATGCCGCAGCCCTTCCGGCCCCGCGCAGCAGGCGGAGCAGATGACGAACACTGAAAAAGAGCGCCCAGGCGATCACCGCGAACGCCAGGAGCGGCAGCGCGATCGCGAGCACCGTCAAGAGCACCGAGCCGAGAAGTTCGACGGTCGAAACCACCGGGTTGCCGAGACCTCCCGTCGTGAGCAGCGACACCTTCCGCGTGCCGACGGTCAAAGCCTGCACGGTTCCGGCGATCCCGCCCCCGGCGATCAACGCCAACGTCCATTTCAGCATCGGGTCGAGCCCCGTGACGACGGAGGCCGTCATGATCATGCCGGCGACGACCGCGGCCGGCGTCGCGACGACGTCCAACAGGTGATCGAGCCACGGGAAGTAGTACGCCCCGATCTCGACGACCGTCGCGACGCCCAACGCCATCAGCGCGGGCGTGGACGCCATCCACGCGAAACTCGTCCCGAGCGCCACGTGCCCCGTTCTCGCCGCGATCCCGACGAGCAGGAACGGCACGAAGATCCGGAACCCGCACGCCGCGGAAAGTCCGATCCCCAAAAGCACCGACAAGAGCGTAGTCATGGGCGCCACTTTACAGCGACGCGCGGGCGCGGCAAACCGCGTTAGGCTCTCCCTATGTCCATCACCGCGAGCCTGGGCGCACTCCTTTCCCCAAGACGGGTCCTCACGCGGCCACTCGATCTCGCCGCGTACGCGAGCGACGCGAGCTTCTACACGCTGACTCCGGCCGCCGTCGTGCGACCGCAAGACACCGCCGAGATCAAGGCGCTTTTCGCCTGGAGCGCCAGACAACGCGTGCCGCTGACGTTTCGCGCGGCCGGAACCTCCCTGTCGGGACAGGCGATCACGAACGGCGTCCTCATCGATCTATCGCGGCACTGGCGCACGCTCGAGATCCAAGACGGCGGAGCGCGCGTGCGCGTCGGGCCCGGGGTCGTGGGCGGGATCGTCAATGCTCATCTGGCGCGACACGGCAAAAAGCTCGGGCCCGACCCCGCGTCGATCGGCTCTTGCATGATCGGCGGCATCGTCGCGAACAACTCGTCGGGGATGTGCTGCGGGATCGAGCACAACGCCTACCGTACGCTGTTGTCCCTGCGCTTCGTGCTCCCGTCGGGCACCGAGATCGATACGGCGGCGGCCGGCGCGGAAGAGTCGTTTACCGCGAGAGAGCCCGCGATGGCTCGCGGCCTCCTGGAACTGCAATCGCGCGTCAAGGGCGATCGACGCCTCGTCGAACGGATCCGCGCGAAGTACCGGATGAAGAACACGATGGGTTACGCGTTGAACGCGTTTCTCGATTTCGACACTCCGCTTTCGATCCTCTGGCATCTGCTCGTCGGCTCCGAGGGGACTCTGGGATTCATCGCCGAGGCGGTGTTCCGCACGATCCCGGACCTCCCGATGAAATCCACGGGACTCCTCCTCTTCCCCAGCGTTCCCGCGGCGTGCGAGGCGATCGAGCCGCTGCGCGCTTCGGGGGCCAAGGCGCTCGAGCTGATGGACCGGGCGTCGCTGCGCTCGATTGCGGGCTACCCGGGGATCCCCGGCTTCGTGAATGACCTGCCGCCCCAAGCCGCCGCGATCCTGGCCGAGTACCAGGCCGCGACCGATGCCGAACTCGCGGATTCCGAAGGCGCCTTCAGAGCTGCGGCGCCGCGGCTCCCGATGACGAGGGCGCCCCAATTCACGCGCGACGCGCTGGTGCAGGGCCAGCTTTGGTCGGCGCGCAAGGGGCTCACGGCTACGATCGGCGCGATGCGTCCGTTGGGCACGTCGTTGATCTTCGAGGACGTGGCGTTTCCTCTCGAGCATTTGGCCGGCGGCGTGACCGACTTGCAGGCCCTGTTGGTCACGCACGGCTACCCCGACGGGATCGTTTTCGGACATGCCAAGGACGGCAACATCCATTTCATCATCAGCCAGTCGTTCAACGAACCCGCTTCGATCACCCAGTACGAGCGATTCACCGACGACCTCGTCGCGATGGTCGTCGACCGCTACGACGGGGCGCTCAAGGCCGAGCACGGCACCGGGCGCAACATGGCGCCGTTCGTCCTGCGCGAGTGGGGGACCGAGGCGTACGCGATCATGCGGGAGGTGAAGCGTCTGGTGGACCCGGAGGGGATCCTGAACCCCGGCGTCTTGCTCAACGACGACCCGCGCGTCCACCTCGCGAATCTGAAATCGCTCCCCCGCGTCGAAGACGAAGTCGACCGGTGCATCGAGTGCGGTTTTTGCGAATCGAAATGCCCGAGCCGCGATCTGACGCTGACGCCGCGACAACGCATCGTGATTCGCCGCGAGCAGGCCCGGCGAATCGCCGCCGGCGACACGGCTGGATTACAGGCGTTGAGGGACGGCCTCGACTACGCGATGCAGGACACCTGCGCCACCGACGGGATGTGCGCGACCGAGTGCCCCGTGGGCATCGACACCGGCGCGCTGGTGAAACGGTTGCGCGCCGAAGGGCACGGCGCCTTCGCACTCATGGCGGCGCGTATGGCGGCCACAGCGTTTCCCGGCGTCGAGACGCTCGCCCGAGCGGCCCTGATGTTCCCTTCGACTTTTCGCGACCTTCCAGACGCGGCCGGCGCTTTGCCCGACACCGGACCGCAGGCGGGGGCGGACGCCGTGTACTTTCCGAGCTGCGTGACGCGCGTACTCGGCGGCGGCACGAGGCCGCTTGCACAGGCCATCGTCGACGTCGTCTCGCGCGCCGGGCTTGCGCTGTTCATTCCGCGAGACGTCGCGGGGACCTGCTGCGGCATGCCGTTCTCGTCGAAAGGGTTCGAGGAGGCTCACGCGATAGCGGCGAATCGGGCGATCGAGCGGATCTGGCGGTGGAGCGACGCCGGGCGGCTCCCGGTCGTGGTCGACACGAGCCCGTGCGCATACTCGTTTGCGACCTGCCGCGACGCGCTCACCGAAGCCAACTGCAAGCGCTTCGACGCGTTGCGAATCGAGGACGCGGTCCATTGGGCCCACGACACGCTGCTGCCGAGGCTCCCGATCCACAAGCGCGTCTCGCGCGTCGCTGTTCACCCCGTGTGCTCGGTCGTGAAGCTCGGACTGGTCACGAAGCTCACCGCGACCCTTCGCGCCTGTGCGGACGAGGTCGTCGTACCCATCGAAGCCGGCTGCTGCGGCTTCGCCGGCGACCGCGGCTTCACGCTGCCGGAGCTGACCGAGGCGGCGACGCGCTTGGAGACTCTCGAGCTCGCCTCGGGACCAGCGTGCGATCTCTACGTGTCGTCCAGCCGCACCTGCGAGATCGGAATGACGCGCGCGACGGGGCGTGCGTACGTCTCTTTTTGGGAGGTGCTCGACACCGCGAGCCGTTAAGAATTGGGGTCAGGTCTCCCATTGAGTCATTC
>JANMVW010000029.1:0-2059 GCA_031393555.1 Acidobacteriota bacterium | reverse complement strand
TCCATGGCGGGATCGGTGGATGTGACGGAGTTGATTCTCACCCCGGTGAGGTCGACGCTTCCGTCGTTGACGACGTTGAGGCTGACGGTGACGAGCTCGCAGTTGTCGGGGATCAAGTCGTGATCGCCGGAGTCCGTCGTCACCGCGGCGGAGCCCGCCTGATACCCGGATTTTGCGCCGACCGGAACGACGGTCACGCACGCGCTGTACTGGTTCGGGCAGGTCCGGAGCCTATACGCGTAGGTCGTTTCGTTCGTGAGGCCCGTGTCGTCGTAGCTGGTCCCGGTCGCCGACGCGAGCGGCGTGAAAGGACCGGCGCAGCTGGCGGCTCGCTCGACGACGTAGTTCGTGACCCCGCCCGCGGCGCCCCAGGTCAGGTTGGCGCCGTGGTCCCTCGGGGCCGCGACGACAGTCGGGGCGGTGGCCGGGCAGGCGTAAAGCGGGTCGGCGAGCGCCGCCACGAGCGCGATCGCAGCCTTTTCGGACGGCCACGAGTAGGCCTGATTGAACATCAGCCGCGGCGAGTGGTTCGGGTCGATTTGGGTCACGTTGTCGTGGCAGGTCGCGCTCTGGCTCTGGTCGAAACACGTGTGGATGTCGTTGTTGTGCAGGTCTTCCGTGATCGCGATCGCCGCGACCCCCGCGTCCCAGAAGGGACAGTGATCGGTCTGGCACATGTGGGTGGTGTCCCGAACGATCCTGGCCGGGAGGATGATCGAGCCGTAGTCGAGGTTGGCCTGTACGAAGGCATCGCCCAACGCCACGCTCGCGGGGGAGCTCGCGAGGCTCCAGTTGTAACAATCCATCAGGCTGTTCAGGTCCCCGTCGTAGGCGGTCTGGTCCATGTTGACGACACGCCACATGTCGGCGGTGAGGTGCTGGGTGACGTAGGCCTTCGAGCCGCACAAACCTTCTTCTTCGCCCGAAAAGAAGATGAACTTCACGGTGTTCCGAAACCCATAGTCCTTGAAGAGGCGCATGGCCTCGATCAGCGCCGACCCTCCAGACATGGCGTCGTCGGCCCCGGGCGCGTAGGCGAGATTTTCGGCTGCCGAGTACGACAGCGAATCGTAATGGGTGACGTATATGACCTGCTGGTGCTGCCCGAAGTCGATCTGTCCCGGGATCGTGAAGACCACGTTCTGCCAGGGGATCGGCTGCGCGCCGCCGCAGCCCGAATTCGCCGCCGCGTAGCTCTCGCGGACCCCCGTGTACCCCCAGCCAGCTCCTTTCTCCAGGAGGTACTCGGTGGCGTACGCATTGTTTGCGGGGGTTGGGAACATCGCGTTGGAGTAACGCGTGCTGATCGTCCGGAAGACCCCGCTGACGAGCACGGGGTTTTCTCCCGACAGGTCCTTGACGTACTGGAACCAGTTCGATTGGCTGGTCCCGTTGACGATTTGGGTGACGAGCGGGTTGACGACGCTGGGAGTCAGCGTGGCGGGGGCCAAATCGGCCGCGTGCGGTACGACCGGCCCGATTGGGATTCGCGGGATCCCCATGAAAGCGGCCCGAGTCTTGACGAACGGATGTGAGACCGGTTTTCCCGCGGGATACAGATAGAGGTCGATCTCACGGCTGAGGGCGTAGATGGTCGCCCCGTCGTTCGACGGCGCGACGATTCCTTCCTCGTGGTGGAGCAGGAACATCGACTGGCCGGAGTCCGGGACCTGGACGATCGGCTGGAGACCCTCTTGGGCCAGCTTCGCCAGGGCCGCCTCGCTCGCACCGCCGACGATCGCCTCGCCGCTTCGGGTCCAGATTTCGACCCCCGCCCCGCGGAGATTCGCCTCCTCGGAAGAAGGGAAAGCGACGATCGAGAGGGTCGCGGCACCCGGAGGCGTGGCGCCGATGGCAATAGGCGTCAGCCCGGCGACGCACGAGCCCAAGCAGGCCAGAATACGGAAAAGTCCCACCGGCAGAATGGAGTTCGCCACGATTAGGCCCCCTGGAAGCGAGCAAGATGAATAACGAAACGCCGGAATATACCGCGAAGTCGGGACGGCGACCGGAGAAGTCGAAGGGCCGGGTTAGGATACGCGCCACCCGGCGCACCCGG
>JANMVW010000025.1:0-17667 GCA_031393555.1 Acidobacteriota bacterium | reverse complement strand
GCCCCACGGGGCCGATCGCGAGCCACTGGGCGATCGAGGTGGGGAGCGCGGAGGCGAACGGGTGCTTGTAGGCGAGCCGGTGGACCTTTCCGAAGGACCAAAGCGCGGGATCCGCTCCCTCCTCGCGCGTCACCCTCTCGAGGGCCGAAGCGAGCGCGGTTTCGATGCGACCTTCGCGCGTTTCGACCTGCGGCGTCCTCTCATCGTCCCAGAACGACTGGGCGCCGCTGCCGTCGATCATCCGGCCGAGCATCGACCAGGTGATGCGGGTTGCGGACGAGCCCGCCACCTTCCGAAGTTCCTTCAGGAACGCAAAAAAAAGCCGCGACGGACCGCGTGCCGCGGCACGCCGGTCCCAGGCCGATAGCACGGACGCGGCCTTCAACGCCCGCGGATCGGTGAACACCATGCCGTGAAGAACCGTGACGGCGCGCGCCGCGTAGGGCGAGTAGACGTCGTTTTGCATGGCGCGCATGTCGGCCACGGTCGCCCCGGAAAGCGCGACTCCCAGCTCGCGCGCGCGATTCGCGCGATCGGACTCCGCGAAGAATCCCGGGTAGGGGACCAAGCTCGAGGCGCCGCTCCAATCGTCGTTCGCCGTGGCGATCACCCCGTCTTTGGGCGCCGTGCTGGCGGGGAGCTCGCCCGCGGGAATCATCCCGTTCCAGTCGTAAGTTCCGGTCCACCCGGGCACGGGGAACCGCCCGTCTCCGGACAGGCGCCTCGGAATCGCGCCCGCGACCTTGACCCCGAGGGCGCCCGAAACGTCCGCCCAGCAGACGTTGACGGACGGACCCGAGAAGTGGGACCACGCTGCGAGCAGTTCCGCGCCGTCACGAGCGCGCGCCGCGTCGAGAAACGTCCGCGGCCCCTGCGGGAGGCCCGCCGGAGCGAAAGCTCGGGCGAGTGCGACGCCGGGATTCCGGTCGAACCGCGTCACGATCGGTCCGTGCACGGTGCGGGCGACGTCGAGGACGACATCGGCACCGTCTTTGACCTTGATCGTCTCTTGCGTACGATCGAGCGGCACAAAGGAGTCGCCTCTCTTGTAGGTTCCCGCCGCCCAGTCGACTCTTTCGACGAAAAAGTCCGAGTCGTCGGCCTGGTGCATCGTGAGCGACCAGGCCACGCGTCCGTTGTATCCGATGACGAGGCCGGGAGTTCCCGCCAGCGTGAGGCCTGCGGCGTCGAGCCCGTCGGCGCTTTTCAGGTGCGCGGCATACCAGACGCCGGGGCGCTCGGCTTGAAGGTGGGGATCGCCGGCGAGGAGGGGTTGGCCCGAAGCGGTGCGTGTGCCCGCCAACGCCCAAGCGTTGCTCCCGGCCGGTGCGGTCTCGGCCGGGGTCGACCCGGCGGGGTTCGATCGCAAGGAGGCGCCGAGAACCTCGACGGTTTCCGGGGCGATCCGGGACGAGCCTCGCTCGGACGCGTCGAGAAGGGCGACGGCGGCGTCGAGCCCTCGGGCGAGCGCGTCGTCCCAAGCTCCGCGCTCCACGGACTCCGCCACCGACAGGTCATCTTCCAAGAGCCGTACGAACGCCAGCGAGTCGATGGGCGTCCAGGGCTCGGGGGTCAACGAGAGCGCGCGCAGCTCGAGGGGCAGGGCGTGATCGGCGAGGAACGCGTTGACGCCCCCGGCGTAGGCCTCGAGCGCCGAGCGTTCGTTGTTCCCGAGGGAATCCCAATCGCGTCGCGCGAGGGCCGCGTAGCCGGAAAGGCGGGCCGCGCGATCCATGGCGACGGCGGCATGACCGAAGAGCTCAGCCAACCGCCCGTAAGCCGCGCGCCGGCGCAACTCCATCTGGAACAGGCGATCGCTGGCGTGGAGGAAACCCAAAGTGCGCCAGGCGTCGACCTCGAGCACGCCGCGCACGTGCGGAACGCCCTGCCGGTCGAAGTTCGCGTCGACTGGTGCGAGCAGTCCGGGGAGCACGACCCGGCCGCGGCGAGACGGAAGCGGCGCGAAGACGAAAGCGGTCGACCCGATGAGCGCCGCCGCCAGAAGGGCGACGGCGACGACTCCCGCGACCGCGGCGATCCTCCGGATCACTTCGCGACGAGATCGGCCTTGGGCCCGACCGCGAGGATCCTCGGGACGAGCCCGGGGGAGTCCGGGAGTTGGCCGACCGCCGGCAGCCGCGGCAACAAGAGCATCCACGACGGGTTCATGCGAAACGCCTTCGCGAACAGCGGAAGCGCGTCATCGGTGCGCCCGTTGACCACCAGGGTCACCGCGGTCCAAAAGACGAACTCGTCGTTGTCGGGGACCATCAAGGCGGCCGCGCCGTAGTTTTTGAGGGCTTCGTCCATCTTTCCGATCGCCGAGGCGTCATCGCCGCGGTTCATCAACTCGTAGGCGCGATGGAGGGTCAGCAGGCGCCGCAGTTCCACGAGAGGCTCGGCGTGATCCTCAACGCGCAATTCGACGATCCGGTCCGTCCAAGGCTTGTCCGTGGCCTTCGCGCGCACGACGAGAATCGCGGCGGATTGCCGCCCACGAACGTCGCCGCCGACCCCTTGGGCGGCGTCGAGCGCCGCGAGCATCCGCTCGGCGAGCGGCCCCGTCGCGGCTTCGAACGCTCGAGCCATCGCGTCCGGGACTTCGTTCGTCAGCATGAGGTTCGCTTCGGTCGTGTAACCGTCCCCCGCGTGCTGACCGGCTCCGGGAATGCACTTGGTCCCCGTGTGAACCGCGACGCGCCCCTTGGCATCCACGAAGGCGACCTGCCTGACGTCGCGCTGCGGGTCGCCGGCCAGAAGTTGCGCCAACGCCTCTTTCGGGGCGACCCCCTGCTTCATCAGGGCGAGGCCCTTCGGGCCGTAGGACGGTTCGACGAACGATTGCGTCGCCACCGCTCCGACTCCCGCCTCGGCCCAGGGCACGACGGAGCCGACGGAAAACCAGTGGCTCTGAACCGCGACGCCCAACTCTCCGGTCGCCGGGTCTCGCGCCACGATCGAAAAAGTCGCAACAGGCATCGACGGTTTGGCGGCCGACGGCGTTGCCGCCGCGGCCGCACAGGGGACTGCAAGAGCGAAAATCACTCCGATCGCGACGCGGTGCATCGTCGGTTCTCCTAGTCCTCGTCGAAACCGGGCCTCGGCACCGGGTTGGAGGGTGAGATCAACTGCGGATCGACCGGCTCTCCGCCGGGCCCGAGGCGTCTTGCGCGACCGCCGCGATGGCCACGACGCCTGCCGCGCCCTCCCGTCGCGGCGGGCATCAATTCGTGCGCGATGACACCGCGAGGGACCGCGGGCTCATCGTCTGGCGCGGCGCGGTTGCCGGCGAGCGAGGGCGGGGCCGCGGCGTCGTCGCCTGGAACGGTCTCTGCCGAGGCGCCCCCGCGGCCCCGTCCGCGACGGCCGCGGCGGCGCCGGCGCCGCGGCTGGCCGGGGTCGCCTTCTCCGTCGGCAGCGCCGGGCGCTACCGCGGAATCCGCCTGGGGTTCCGGCGGGCCATGCGACGCACCGGAGGTCGGGTCCGCGTCTCCCTCGTCACCGGCGGGCTCGAACTTCGCCTGGGCCTCCGGCGTCCCGTCCGCGGGAACCGCGCCACGCAACGGATCGGCCGTGCCGTCGCCACCTCGTCCGCGGCCGCCGCGACGGCCCCGCCGCCGACGGCGCGCCCGGCGCTCGACACCGGCCGGGCTGTCGTCCCGGTCCGCGGCCGTTTCCGCAACCGCAACCGCAACCGCAGCGGCGCCGCCCGGCGCGGCGACCGCCGGCATCGCCAAAGGCGGCGCGGGCGGCGGTCCCTCCATGTCGACGAGATCGGGTGGGGTCGGCGGGGCAGGGCGATCCCCCGCCACCAAGGCGGGCGGGATCTCGACTTTCTCTCTCGGGAAGAACTCGAACTCGCTTTCGTGGCGAAGCAGCGAGCCCTTCGGCTCGACGAGCACCCGCATGGAGTGCCGCCGCTCCAGCCCCGACAGGTCGTCCCTCTTGTGGTTCAAAATCCAGTGCGCGATCTCGGGCGGCACCCGCATGTGCACCTTGCCGAAGTCGTTGCGCAGGCACCGTGTTTGGAGCTTACGCAGTGCCGCCAAGCCCGCCGGCTCGACGTTTTTGATGAGACCGTACCCCTCGCATACCGGGCACGTGGCGTAAGACGCGCCCATCTTCTCGGCTTTGATGCGCTGCCTCGAGATCTCGAGCAGTCCCAGCTTCGAGATCCGCGTGATGTCGTATTTCGCGCGATCGGGTTTCATGGCGTCGCGTATCGCCTTTTCGATCTTCTTCTGGTTGCGCGCGGCCATCATGTCGATGAAGTCGATCACGACGATGCCGCCAAGGTCGCGCAAACGCAGTTGCCGCGCGATCTCTTCAGCAGCCTCGAGGTTGGTCTGGGTCGCGTTGTCCTCGGCGTCGCCCTGTCTCGGGGCGCCCTTGCTGTTGACGTCGATGGCGGTCAACGCCTCCGTTCCGTCGATGACGATCTCGCCGCCCGATTTCAGCGGGACGCGGCGCATGTAGATGCTCTCGATCTGCTCTTCGAGGTTGAATTTCGAAAACAGCGGCCGGTCACCGCTGTGCAGCTTGATGATCTTGGCCTTCGCGGGCATGACGTCCGAGACGAATTCCAGCGCGCGATCGTAGGTATCCTGGCTGTCGATCCAGACCTCGTCGATGTCCTGCGTGAAGTAATCCCGCATCGTCCGGATCACGAGGTCGCGCTCGCGATAGACCAGACCCGGAAATTCGGTCGCGCGGGAGGCTTTTTGGATCGAGTCCCAGAGCCGCAACAGGTAGCGCAGATCGCGCTGAAGCTCGGCCTTGCTCTGTCCCACGCCGGCCGTGCGCACGATCAGCCCGAACCCCTCGGGAGGCGATAGCTCCTCGACCAGCTTCTTGAGGCGCTCTCTTTGCGCATCGTCTTGGATCTTGCGGGAGATGCCCGCCGAATCCGCTCCGGGCATGAGCACGAGGTAGCGTCCAGGAAGCGAGAAGTACGTCGTCACGGTAGGAGGCTTGGCGGCGAAAGGTTCTCGGACCACCTGGACCATCAATTTCTGTCCGGGGTGCAGGTGCTGCCCGATGCGCCCTTTGGCGCGGGAGTCCGTCCGTTGCGGGAGCAACTTGAAGTTGATCTCGTCCATGGGGAGGAAGCCCTTCATGTCGCCGCTGATTCTCAAGAAGGCGGCGTCCAGGGCGGGGTGGATGTTTTCGACGACGGCGTTGTGGATGTTTCCCTTGATGTTCGTACGGTTGATCGTTTCGATCTCGTACTGTGCAAGGACGCCGTTTTCCAGGATGGCGACGCGCGATTCTTCGACGTGCGTCACGTTGACCAGCATGATTTTGGACATGGGGTGAATCGTTCTCCAGCGGACCCGCCGACCTGGCTTCGCGTCGCTCCATGCGACGTTTGCCTCTCTACGGAGCCGCCGGGCCTCGCCTTGGGCCTTTCAAGCGCTCACGCAGGGGCAGGTGCGCGATCGACCTCACTGTAACACACGCTTCCTGACGGAGAGGTCTAAAGCGCACGAACCCTTGATAGGATCGTACCCGTGCGCATCACCGCGAATCAGGTCACGCTCTTGCGGCTGGTCCTCTTGCCGCTGCCGGTGGCGCTGGTCTATCGCAATACCCACGTCTTCATGCTCGGCGCCCTGGGCATCTACATCCTGCTCGGCCTCACCGACGTGCTCGACGGGTATCTCGCGAGAAAACACGGTTCGACCGCGCTCGGGGCCCTGCTCGATCCCGTCGTCGACAAGATCTTCCTCGTGGCCGGGTTCGTCCCGCTCGCCGATTTCCAGATCATGCCCACGACGCTGGTTTTTATCCTCTTTATCAGAGAGCTGGCCGTCACCGCCCTGCGGAGCATCGCGCTCGAGGAGGGGTTTTCGTTCAAGACCAGCTCGATCGCGAAGCTGAAAACGACGGTCCAGATGGCCGGCGCCGGGTTCATTTTGCTCATCTGGCTCTTCCCTGCGGACGCGACGATTCGCTCGATCCTGCTGGTCGCGGCCACGGGTTTTTCCGTTCCGGCCGTCGTCGCGGCCACCCGGGGGCGCCGGCCCGGGTGGATGGCCTGGTCGTCGGCGGCCTGCGGGGCGGCGATTCTCTTGACGCGGTGGGTGCTGCCGCAGAAGCAGGCGATCTTCGCGCTCATGGCGGGGATCGTCGCGATCACCCTTTACTCGGGGGCCGAGTACGTCTGGGGGATGCGCGGTGTCCTGCGGTCGCGATTCGTCCGCTCGCCGATCGAGGCCGTCCGTCTTTGCGGGTTGTCCCTCGCCGTGCCGGTGTTCTACCTCCCCGCGCTCGATCGGCCGGACGATCCGACGTTCGCCATCTTGGGTCTGCTCGCGGCGGAGTTCGCTCACGGCGGCCTGGACAACTCGCTCGTTCAGCTGGGATATCCGCGCGGCGCGGGACCGGACCTGGTCCGCTCGGGCATTCAGGCCGGCTGCGGAGTGATTTTGCTCTGGGCCCTGCTCTCCGGTGCCGGACCGAAAATTGCGCTGGCCGCGACGCTGTTCGCACTCGGCGTGACGCTGGGCGATCTCGCCGTACGCTTTTTCCGACATCGGTTGGATT
The DNA here is from genome assembly GCA_031393555.1 of Acidobacteriota bacterium. Lineage (GTDB taxonomy): Bacteria > Acidobacteriota > Polarisedimenticolia > Polarisedimenticolales > DASRJG01 > DASRJG01. Next base: position 11,121 of record JANMVW010000025.1, on the reverse strand, counting down.
TCCAGTCGGGTGCCACCCCCACTCCGCCGATACCTTGACTTAGCTGCGGGCGCTCCCCAGATTCCCCTTCGCAGTCTTTCACTCAGGTCGTTGTCTCCTTTTGCGGGGGGCTGGGAATCGTGCAGCGCTTTTCCAGGCTTCAGTTGGGTCTGGGCGAAGTCGCGGCGGCTGCGTTCCTGGCAGCGGCCGCGCTCGCTTCGTCGTGCGACTCGTCCCAGGCCGTGTCCCGGGACACCGATCGAAAGTCGTCTTCCGCGCCTCGCCGCGGTGGGATCTTTCGCCTCCTTCTCGAAGAGCCTCACTGTCTCGACCCCGCCTCCGTCGGTTCGGTGTACGAGGCCCTCCCGGTCGGCCAGATCTTCGATGGGCTCCTGGGACTCGATCCCGGGCTCAACATCGTCCCGGTGCTCGCCGATACGTGGACGATCTCGCGCGACGGCCGCGTCTACGAGTTCCACGTGCGCGAGGGCGTGAGGTTCCACGACGGCACGCCGCTCACCTCCGCCGACGTCGTTTTCAGCCTGAGGCGGATCCTCGACCCGAAACACGCGCATCAAAGCATCGGTGCGTCGTACCTCGAGGTCGTCGAGGGCGCCAAGGCCTTCAGCGCGGGGCGCACTCTCGAGCTTCCCGGGATCGTCGCGCTCGATCCGGGCCGCGTGAGAATCCGCCTGACGCGTCCGTACGTTTCGTTCCTCGCCGTCCTCGCGATGGACGACCTTCGCATCGTCCCCGAGCGTTCCTTCAACGCCCTCGGCGAAGCGGTGTTCCGGCGAGCGCCGATCGGCACGGGCCCGTTCCGCTTCGGGTCGTGGTCCGCCGACACGTTGCGGCTCGACGCCAATCCCCAGTATTTCCACGGCGCACCCTTTCTGGATCACGTCGTGATTTCGTTTCCCCGTCCCGACGAGCGCGACGGCGGGAACGCTCGGTTCTCGCGCGGCGAGCTCGAAATCGTCAAGCCGTCACCCGATACGCTATCGGCGATGCTCGCGGACCCGGCGATCGAGGTCCATCGCTATCAAGACCTGAGCCTGAGCTTCCTGGGAATGAACACCGGGGTCCCTCCGCTCGACGACGTGCGCGTCCGGTGCGCGATCGCCCATGCGATCGACCGCAAGTCGCTCGCCAGGCTCTCCCCCGAGACACGCCACGAAGCGCAGGGGATTCTCCCGCCGGGGCTTCCCTCCTACTCGCCGGTGGCCAAGGCGCTCCCGTTCGACCGCGACGCCGCGCGCCGTCTGCTCGCCGAAGCCGGCCACCCCGACGGTCTCGGCCTTGCGCCCTTGCGTCTTTTCACGGCGAAGGCCGGAAGCGACGCCGCGGTGAAGAGCAACGAGCAGTTGCGCGGGGACCTCGCCGCGATCGGGATCACGCTCGAGGTCCACGAGGTGACCTGGCGTGAGCTGATCGACCGGATCGAAGGCCACGATGCGCCGTTGTTCCAGCTCGGATGGGTCGCCGATCTCCCCGATCCCGACTCGTTCCTGCGCTCGCTGTTCGAGCCTGGCGGTTCGGCCAACTATTTCGACTTTTTCGACGCGGAGACCGGGCGCTCTCTGGAGCGCGGGGCGTCCGAGACCAACCCCGTGGAACGCGCCCGCAGCTATCGGGACCTTGAAAAGGCGGTGCTCGACAAGGCCCCGCTGGTGCCTTTGTACTTCCCGGTCGGCGTCATCGCCTCGCGCCGCGACGTCCACGGATTGGAGCCCGGGCCCCTGGGCATCGGCGCGCTCGAGCTCGAACACGTGTGGCTCGAAACCGGAAAGGCCGACCGTTGATGCGCTCACTCTTTCAAGGACGAACTCTGGAGCGCAGCTTCTCGATTTCGACGGCGCTGCTCGTGCTCTGCGTCATCGGCGCCACGATGGCCGTCATCGAAAACCGCGTGCGGGTGAACCTCCGTCACGGTCTCGAGGCGCGCGGTGCCGCGATTGCGAAAAGTATCGGGGCCGTGGCCTCGCCCTCCCTCCTCGCCTACAACTACGCCGCGCTGCAGATGGCCGCGGAGGGCGCCGCCGGTAACGACGGCGTGGTATTCGTCGCGATCCACGACAAGGAAGGCGTCCTCGCGGGTCTCTCCGGGCGGCCTCCCGCCGAGGCGGACGGGTGGGACGCCATGGCCTCGCCCACGGCCACGTCGCGGGACGTCGAGGTGGGCCGCCGTGGCGGCAAGGGGTCGCGGGAGAAGGTCATCGAGGTCTCCGTTCCGGTTCTCGTCGAGGGGGTCGGAGTGCCCTGGGGTCGCGTGCGCGTGGGGTTGTCCTACGACATCGTCGCCTCGGAGCTTCGGGAGTTGGGCCTCCAGTTGTTCCTCCTCGGGGCGTTGCTCTCGGTCATCGCGGTGATCTGCGGCCGTTGGCTCGCGCGCCGCATCGCCGCCCCTTTGCACAAGCTCGCGCGGGCGACGGAGGCGTTGGCGGCCGGAGATCTGAATCACCGCCTTCCCGTTTCCGGCGTGAGGGAGCTGAGCGACCTCGCGCACGCGTTCAACACGATGTCCGATCGTCTCCAAGAGAAAGCGTGCGAGTCCCAGGTCTTCCAGGATGCGCTCGAGCGGTTGAACGCCACACTCGAGAATCAGGTGATCGAGCGGACGCACGCGCTCCAAGAGTCGACGGTGCAGTACAAATCTCTTGTCGAATCGTCCCCGGACTCGATCCTCATCGTGCAGGCCGGTAGCGTGAAATTCGTCAACCGGGCCTTCGCCGAGACGTTCGGGATCCTGGAAGCCGAAGTCGTGCGTCCCGACTTCCGGCTCTCCCGGATCTTCGACCCGTCGTCGGCCTCGTTGGCCGGCGGGCGGATCGCCGCATGGGAACGCGGCGAGTCCCCCGGCCCCGCCGAGGTGCTCGGCCAGGACGCGAAGGGGCGCACGCGTCACCTCGAGCTTCGCGGCAGCCGCATCGACTACCAGGGAAACCCCGCCGCCGAGTGCTTGCTCGTGGACATGACCGAGGCCAAGCGGCTGAGAGAGCGTCTCTCCGAGACCGAGAAGCTCAGGGCGCTCGGCGAGCTGGCCTCGGGCGTCGCGCACGATTTCAACAACCTCCTCGGCGCGATTTTGGGCCGCTCGCAGTTGCTCCGCCGCGCGGGAATGACGCCGAAGATCGATCACGATCTCGCCATCATCGAGAAGGCGGCGCAAGACGGCCGCGAGACCGTACGGCGCATCCAAGAGTTCTCGCGGACCCGGCGCGACAAGAAATTCGAGCCGGTCGACGTGTGCGAAGTCCTGGCCGACGCGCTCGAGATCACCAAGACGCGATGGAAAGACGACGCGCTGCTCAGGAAGGTGAGCATCACGCCCGTCCTTAACGAGTCCGCTGGGTCGCACATCCTCGGCAACGCTTCCGAGCTGCGAGAGGTATTCACCAACTTGATCCTGAACGCGGTCGACGCGATGCCTCAAGGCGGCCGCCTCGAAGTGACGTGTCGCAGGGACGGTGAGCAGGTGATCGCCACCGTCGTGGATACGGGCGTGGGAATGACCGAGGGCGTTCGCCAGAACATCTTCGACCCTTTCTTCACGACGAAGGGGGCGGGCGGGATGGGGCTGGGGATGAGCGTCGTCTACGGCATCGTCACACGCCACGGCGGGACGATCGACGTCGAGACGACGCTTGGGAAAGGGACGGCTTTCACCCTCGTTTTCCCGGTGACGCACGAGCCTCACGCAGCGGCGGCAGGCTCGGACGGAGCCGCCCTCCCTCAGCTGTTGCGCCCCGGGCGCATCCTCGTGGTCGACGATGAGCCCGAGGTGGCGGAGGTCGTCAAGGACGTCCTCATGATGGCGGGCCACGAGGTGGACACCGCGATGTCGGGATCCGTGGCGCTGAAGATGATCGGTCTCACGGCCTACGACCTGGTGTTCACCGACCTCGGCATGCCCGAGATGTCCGGATGGGATGTCGCCGAGAAGATCAACGCGCAGAGGCCGGGCTTGACCGTCGCCCTCGTCACGGGGTGGGGCACGAGCCTCGACGAGGCCGATGCGGCGAAACGGGGAATCAGCGCCGTCGTTCACAAACCTTTCGAGATCGACGAGCTCCTGGCGGTCGCGCAGCGTCTCTTGTCGAAGTCCATCGCGGTCGCCAAGAACTAGCCCCATCCCAAACGGGGACCCGCGTATATAATCCCTACTCCTATTGAAAAGGCGGGGGTTTCCCGTGACCGCAACGGGTCGAGCGCTACGCATCGCCAACGGCCAGGGCTTTTGGGGGGATTCGGTCGATGCCCCGCGTCGACTGGTCGAGGAAGGACCGCTCGACTACCTCACGCTCGACTACCTCGCCGAAGTCACGATGTCGATCATGCAAAAGGCGCGGCAGCGCGATCCCCACGCGGGATACGCGACCGACTTCGTCGAGCTCATACGGAACATCCTTCCGACGCTCCGAAAAAACGGCATCCGTGTCGTCGCGAACGCCGGTGGCGTCAACCCCGACGGCTGCCGCGACGCGCTCATCGCGGTGGCGCGGGAACAAGGAGCCAAGGGGCTTCGCATCGGCACGGTGACCGGCGACGACATCCTCCCGCGACTCGACGAGCTGATCCGATCCGGGGTTCCCTTCGTCAACCTCGACGACGGCCGTCCGTTCACGGACGTGCGCGACCGCGTGCTCTCCGCCAACGTGTACATCTCTTCTTTTCCCGGGGCCGAAGCGCTTCGCCGGGGCGCCGACATCGTCGTCTCCGGCCGATCCACCGACCCAGGGCTCGTGCTTGCGCCGCTGATCGCCGAATACGGCTGGAGCGCCGACGCGTGGGACCTTCTGGCCGCGGGGACGATCGCGGGCCACATCCTGGAGTGCGGCGCGCAGTGCACCGGCGGGAACTTCTCGCGTTGGTGGGAGGTCGAAGGCTGGGACCACCTGGGATATCCGATCGCGGAAGTGGCCCCGGACGGGACCTTCGTCGTCACCAAGCACGCGGGGACCGGCGGATTGGTCTCGGTCGACACGGTGGGGGAGCAGCTGGTCTACGAGATGGGAGACCCGACGCGCTACCTCACTCCCGATTGCGTCGCCGATTTCACTTCGATCCGCCTCGAACCGGATGGTCAAGACCGCGTCCGCGTCAGCGGGATCACGGGCGGTCCGGCGACCGACACCTACAAGGTTTCCATCTCCTACCTCGAAGGCTACAAGGCCGTAGGGCAGTTGACGGTCTCCGGCCCCGACGCGGAAGCCAAGGCGCGGATCTGCGCCGAGGCGATCTGGGGACGACTCAAACGTTCCGGCGTGACGTTCGAGCAGACGCTGACCGAGCTCGTCGGCGTCGACGCCTGTCACGGACCCCTGACGCGGGGGCACGCGACCCCGGGCGAGATCGTCCTGCGCGTCGGTGTCAAGGACCGGTCCAAGGCGAAGGTCGACCGTTTCGGAAAAGAGCTCGCCCCGCTGGTCACGACCGGTCCTCCCGGTGTCACCGGGTTCGCCGGGGGCCGGCCGAAGGCGACGGAAGTCCTGGGCTACTGGCCGGCGTTGATCCCGAAGCATCTCGTCACCCCTCACGTCGTCGTCGAGGAGGTCCCGTGAAGCGCATCCCGCTCTACGCGATGGCTCACGCCCGCTCCGGCGACAAAGGGGACGGGTCGAACGTGGGTGTCCTCGCGTACGACGACCGCGGTTACGAGATCTTGAAGGCGTGGCTTACCCCCGAGCGCATCAAGGCGCACTTCGGCGAGATCGTCAAAGGACGCGTCGACCGCTACGACCTCCCCAACCTGCGCGGGCTCAATTTCATCCTGCACGACTCGTTGGGTGGTGGCGGGAGCGCCTCCCTCAAGACCGACGCCCAAGGAAAAACCCACGGCATGGCCTTGTTGCGCATGCTCATCGAAGTGCCCGACGACTACGAGCTCAAGACCGTCGGGCTCGCCGGCGCCAAGAAGGTGGGAGGCGAGTTGTGAGCGCCGGTTGCGTTCGCGTCGACTTGCGCGATGGCGGCGTGCGCGTGCTCACGATGGACAAACCTCCGGTCAACGCCTTGGGGCGAGAGCTCGTCGACGGCTTGGCGAAGGCGTTCGTATCGTTACGAGACGATCGTGACGCGCGCTGCCTCGTAGTGCGCTCGGCGGGGAGCCACTTCTGCGCGGGGGCGGATCTCAAGGAGCGGCGCGGGATGACCGAAGCCGAGGTGCGCGCGTTCGTCCCGCAATTGGCGGCGGTCTGCAAAGCCGCAGCCGCGTTGCCTTTCCCGACGATCGCCGCCGTACGCGGCACCGCCGCGGGCGGGGGGTGCGAGCTGGCCTTGGCCTGCGATCTGCGCATCCTTGCCGACGACGCCCGCATCGGTCTGCGCGAAACCGCGCTGGCGATCCTCCCCGGCGCCGGAGGCACGTGCCGCCTCCCGCGGATCGCGGGGATGGCGGTTGCGAAGAGGTGGATCTTCACGGCCGAGCTGTTCACCGCCGGCGACTCTCTGCGCGACGGCGTCGCCTGTGCCGTTGTGCCCGGGGACGGTCTCGACGATGCGGCCCTGAAGATGGCGGGGACGATTGCCGGGAACGGTCCCGTCGCGGTACGGCTCGCGAAGCAGGCGATCGAAGGAGGATTCGACCTTTCGATGGACGAAGCCCTGGCTTTCGAGTGGCAATGTTACGAAGGCGTGCTCGGCACGTCGGACCGGCTGGAGGCTCTGGCGGCGTTCGCCGAAAAGCGCTCTCCGCGGTTCACGGGGCGATGAGCGTGCTTGCCTACGGCGGAATCAGCGTCGACCCGCCGCTCGTCCTCGCGCCGATGGCCGGGATCACCGACCGCCAGTTCCGCCTGGTCCTTCGCCGGATCGGCGGCGTGGGTCTCGTCACGATGGAGTTCATCTCGTCCGAGGCGTTGGTCCGCAACAACAAGCGCGCGCGGTCGCTGATGCGCTACGCCGAAGAGGAACGGCCGATCTCGATCCAGATCTACGGCCGCGATCCCGTCCACATGGCGGAAGCGGCGAAGGTCGTCGAAGAGATCGGCGCGGACGTTTGCGACATCAATATGGGTTGCCCCGCGAACAAGATCTTGCAAGGCTGCTCCGGCTGCGCCTTGATGGGCGATCTCGACCTCGCCCGAGACATCGTGCGCGAGGTGCGCCGCGCCATCACGATCCCCCTGTCCGTGAAGTTCCGGCTTGGTTTGGGCGACGATCGAAGGAACTTCACGGAGCTCGGCCGGATCTGCGAGGGCGAGGGGGTCGACGTGGTCGCGATGCACGCGCGCACCGCCAAACAGATGTTCAAGGGCCAGGCCGATTGGAGCGAGATCGCGCGCCTCAAGCAGGCGCTTTCCATCCCGGTCGTCGGGAACGGCGACGTCGTCGTGGCCGACGACGCCGTGCGCATGCTGCGGGAGACGGGGTGCGACGGCGTGATGATCGGGCGCGCGTCGATGAAGAACCCTTGGATCTACCGCCAGACGGCGGACCTTCTGGCCGGCCGGATCCCTTACGAGCCGACGGTCGCCGACCGGCACGAGTTGATCCGGGTCCACTTCGACATGGTCACGACGGAAGAGTCTCCGGTGTTCGCGATGCACAAGCTGCGGACGTTCACCGGCTGGTACACCCACGGGCTCGTCGACGGAAAGCGGCTGCGCGCCCGGATCAGCGAGCCGACGACCCCCCAGGAGTTTCTCGACGTCGTCGAGAACTTTTTCGCGGAAGCGACGAAGGCGGCGGCATGAAAGTCAGCAAGCGCGGGCAGTACGGGATGCGGGCGTTGTGCCATCTCGCCGAGACCTACGGCTCCGGCGTCGTCCAGATCCGCGAGATCGCGCGGAAAGAATCGATCCCCGGAAAGTTCCTCGAAGGCATCCTCCTCGAACTCAAGCACGCCGGGATCGTGCGCTCGCGCCGCGGCATCGACGGCGGCTACGAGCTCGCCCGAGAGCCGAAGGAGATCATGCTCGGCCAGGTGATGCGCGTTTTGGATGGCCCGCTCGCTCCGCTGGGAAGCGCCGCGGAGCTCAAGGAACTCATGAAGAGCGACCCGCGCCAGGCAGGCTTCTACTCGGTCCTCATCGGGGTGCGCGACGCCGCGGCCGCCATCCTGGACCAGACGACGCTGGCCGACGTCGTGGGGCGCAACTCGAAACTCGAAGGGGCGAAGTGATGGACCTCAACGCGATCCAAGGCGCTTTGCGCAAGCAGGGGTTGGACGGTTGGCTCTTTTGCGATCACCACCGCCGCGACCCCATGGCCTACCGGATCCTCGGCCTTTCCGGGCGCCAAATGGCCTCTCGCCGATGGTTCTACTGGCTCCCGGCGCACGGCGAGCCGGTCAAGCTCGCGCACCGCGTCGAGCCGAGAATGCTCGACGCGCTCCCGGGCCGGCAGGAACACTACCTCGCGTGGACCGAGCTCCACCAGAAATTGAAGACGATGGTGGGCGGCGCCAAGAAGATCGCCATGCAGTACTCGCCCGAAAACAACATTCCGTACATCGGGCTGGTGGACGCCGGCACCGTCGAGTTGATCCGGTCGTTCGGCCCGGCCGTTCACACGAGCGCCGATCTCGTGCAGCAGTTCGAGGCGACCTTCGGGGACGTTGGGATGAAGAGTCACGCCTGGGCTTGCGAGCGGGTGCAAAAGATCAAGGACGAATCGTTTGCGGCGATGGCGAAGGCGCTCGCTTCCGGCGCGCGTGTGACCGAGTACGAGTTCAAGGAGCAGATCGTCCGGCGTTTCGAAGAAGAAGGGCTGACCTGCGAGGGGGAAAGCCCGATCGTCGGGTTCAACGACCATCCCGCCGATCCCCACTTCGAGCCGACGCAAGAGATCGCCTACACCTTGAAGCCGGGGGACACAATCCTCCTCGACCTGTGGGCCCGGCGGATCGAGCCTGTCGGGATCTACTACGACATCACCTGGTGCGCGTTCGCGGGGACGAAGCCTCCCGCGAAGTACGTCGAGATTTTCAGCGTCGTCCGTGACGCCCGCGACGCGGCCGTCGATTTCGTGTCGCGCCGCCTTGCCGCGGGAACGCCGGTGCACGGCTACGAAGTGGACGACGCGTGCCGCAAGATCGTCAAGGACGCCGGCTACGGCGACTTCTTCTTGCACCGCACCGGGCACTCGATCGGTACGTCGGTCCACGGGAACGGCGCCAACATCGACAACCTCGAAACCAAAGACGAGCGCCTGATCGTCCCCGGAACGTGTTTTTCGGTGGAACCGGGGATCTACCTCGCCGGATCGATGGCGGTGCGCACCGAGGTCGACGTGTACGTCACGAACGCGGGGAAAGCCGAAGTGTTAGGAGCCGTCCAGCGGGATCTCGTACTCCTTGGCTGAGCTGTCCGCCTGGCTCCCTAAATCGGTCCAGGCTCTCAGGACTTACAACCGGTTCACGTTCGGCTACGACCTGCTCTCGGGCATCACCGTAGGGTTGGTCGCGCTCCCGCTGGCGATGGCGTTTTCGATCGCGTCGGGACTCCCCCCGCAATCGGGGATCTACTGCGCCATCGTCACCGGCTTCCTGATCTCGGCTCTGGGCGGCTCACGCTGCCAGGTCGGCGGGCCCACCGGCGCCTTCGTCGTCGTGATCGCCGGAATCGTGGCGAAGCACGGCGTCGACGGCTTGTTCATGTGCACGATGATGGCGGGGGTCCTCCTCGTCATCCTAGGAGCCACGGGTCTGGGCACCGCGGTGAAGTTCATCCCGCGGCCGGTGGTCGTCGGATTCACCAACGGTATCGCCGTTTTGATCGCCTCGACCCAGATCAAGGACTTCCTCGGACTTAGGGTGGACCAAGTTCCCGGCGATTTCGTCGGCCGGATGCGGGCGTTGGGCGCGCACCTCGACACGACGAACGCCGTCGCCCTCGTCATGGCGTCGGCCGCGGTCGTGACCATCGTTCTCACGCGGAAATACGCGCCCCGCATCTCGGGGAGCGTGCTCGTGCTCGTCGTCGGGACGGCAGCCGCCTTCGCCCTGCACCTGCCCGTCGAGACGGTCGGCACGCGGTTTGGCGGTATCCCTGCGGGGCTGCCGCACTTCCAGATCCCCGCCTTGCGGCTCGACCTCGTCCCCGGCCTGCTCTCCTCGGTTTTGACCATCACGATGCTCGGCGCGATCGAGTCGCTGATGTCGGCCGTCGTCGCCGACCGGATGAGCGGGGACCGGCACAACCCGAACGTGGAGCTGATCGCTCAAGGCATCGCCAACGTCGCATCACCGATGTTCGGCGGTCTTCCGGCGACCGGCGCGATCGCCCGCACCGCGACGAATATCCGCACCGGGGCGAAAACGCCGGTGTCAGGGATGATCCACGCCGCGACGCTCCTTGCGATCGTCCTGTTCGCGGCGCCGCTCGCGAGCTTCATTCCGATGCCGATCCTTGCCGGCATCTTGATGATGACCGCCTACGGCATGGGGGAGTGGAAGCAGATCTCCGAGCTGTTGCGTCTGACCCGGCCGGAGATCGCCGTTTGGGCGATCACCTTCTCGCTCACGGTGTTCGCCGACTTGAGCGTCGCGGTCGAGGCCGGGATGATCCTCGCGGCCTTGTTGTTCATCCGGAGCGTGACCGCGACCACGACGGTCGCCAAGGTGACCACGGATTACGTCAAGGACGGATACGTCCACACGCTCCAGCACAAGGAGATCCCCGATTACGTCGCGATCTTCAGAGTCCACGGCCCGTTCCTGTTCGGGGCCACCGACAAGATCGACGAGATCACGGACGGAATCGACGAGCTGCCGCCGATCGTCATCGTGCGCCTGAGGAACATGACGGTGATCGACGCCACTGGGCTTCTCGCGTTTCAGGATCTGGCGGAGGCGCTGCAGGCGTCGGGGCGCACGCTGCTGTTTTGTGGAGCGCGCGAGCAGCCGCGGAAGCTGATGGACCAGGCGGGATTCGCTACGGTCGTCGGCCGCGAGAACATCTGCGACAACGTGCTCGAAGGATTGGCGCGCGCGAAGGTCGTCTACGAGGCGCCTCCGGCCAACTCCTGAAGCATGTCCTCGACCGCCTCGACCACGCGCGCTGCCGCTTCCTTCGTGCGCCCCGGGAAGAGGTGCGAGGCGCCGTCGACCTCGTAGATCCTCCCCGCGGGAACGGCACGCTCGATGACCGCCTTGACCTCCGCGATCGACCCGAACTCGTCCTTCGTCCCTTGGACGACCGA
>JANMVW010000422.1:0-3580 GCA_031393555.1 Acidobacteriota bacterium | reverse complement strand
AGCCATGCCCCACGCGAGCGCGGTTTCGATACCGTCGGCGGGGCGCCAGACCTCGAGGTTCGGGATGAGCCGGAGCGAAGCGATCTGCTCGATCGGCTCGTGGGTCGGCCCGTCCTCTCCGACGAAGATCGAATCGTGCGTGAAGACGAACACCACGGGGAGTCTCGACAACGCGGCGACGCGGATGGCGCCGCGCATGTAGTCCGCAAACACGAGGAACGTCGATCCGAACGGGCGGAACGCTCCGTGATAGGCGATCCCGTTGACGATCGCTCCCATCGCGTGCTCTCTCACGCCGAAGTGGACGTTGCGGCCGTCGAAGGCGCCTGGGCCCACCTCGCCTCCCCCCTTGATGACGGTGAAGGTGGACGACGCCAGATCGGCGGCGCCCCCGGCGAGGCCGGGGACGAGTTCCGCCGCTTTCTGGAGGATCGCCCGGCCGTGCTCCCGGGTGGCCCCCGCGACGACCGGTGCCGTGGCGAGGAGTTGCGCCACGAGATCCTCGGGCACCGACCGTGTCCAGATCGCGTCCCACTGCGCGGCCTTGACCGGATTCTCGCGCGCCCACTGATCGAAACGATGCTCCCACCCGGTGCGAAGCGCCGCCCCTTCGGCCGCCCGCGCGCGGAAAAAATCGCGGACTTCGTCGGGGACGTAAAACGCCGGCTCGAGCGGCCAGCCGAGCTTCTCCTTCGCGGCCTTGGTTTCGTCGGGCCCGAGAGGGCTGCCGTGCGCCTCGGCGCTGTCTTGCTTGTGCGGCGCGCCGTAGCCGATATGGGTCTTGCACGCGATGAGCGAGGGCCGCGCGCGATCGGCGATCGCGGACTCGATCGCCTCCGCGATCCGTTCATGGTCGTGACCGTCGATCGTCTGGACGTGCCAACCGTACGCCGCATAGCGCGCCGGCACGTCTTCGGAGAACGAGAGCGAGGTCTTGCCGTCGAGCGAGATCCCGTTGTCGTCGTAGAGGACGATCAGGTTCCCCAGCCCCAAGTGCCCGGCGAGCGAACACGCCTCCCCCGAGATCCCTTCCATCATGTCGCCGTCGCTCGCCAAAGCAAAGACGCGGTGGGCGACCGGTTGGAACGCGGCGTCATTGAAACGCGTGGCGACCATCTTGCCCGCGAGCGCCATGCCGACCGCGTTTCCGATCCCTTGACCCAGCGGCCCGGTGGTCGCCTCGACGCCCACGGTGTGTCCAAACTCCGGATGGCCCGGCGTCTTGCTCCCCCACTGCCGGAACGCCTGCAACTCGGCCATCGGGAGGTCGAACCCCGCCAGGTGGAGGAGCGAATAGAGAAGCATGCATCCATGCCCCGCCGACAGCACGAACCGATCACGATCCGCCCAGTCGGGCGCCGTCGGGTCGTAACGCAAAAAGCGGCCCCAAAGAACGAAGGCGACGTCGGCCGCGCCCATGGGGAGCCCCGGATGACCCGATTTCGCCTTCTCAACGGCGTCGACCGAGAGAAATCGCAGAGTGTTGGCGGCGGCGTTCGCGAGCTTCGCGTCCGGTGCGGGCGACATAGGGGGACCTCCAAAAGCGGCTGAGGAAGGGCGGTCATTATAGGCTTGGGGTGGAGGCGCTAGGATCAACCGATGCACTTGCTCGCCATCATCCTCTTACTCCTCGCCCCGGAGCCGGCCATGACGATGAAACTCACGTCGACCGCGTTCGCGTACGACGCGGTGATCCCCTCCCGTTACACCTGCGACGGTTCCAACGTCTCTCCGCCCCTCGCCTGGAAGGATGCGCCCGCCGGGACCAAGAGCTTTGCTCTCGTCGTCACCGATCCCGATGCGCCCGACCCGAAGGCCCCGAAGACGACTTGGGTGCACTGGGTTGTCTACGACCTCCCCGCCGGAGCAGAAGGCCTTCGCGAAGCGGTTCCCGCGAAGGGCCTGCCGCCGGGTACGCTCGAAGGGTCGAACGACTGGGGGCGCACCGGCTACGGGGGACCCTGCCCTCCGATCGGCCGGCATCGCTACGTTCATACGCTCTACGCGCTCGATACCGTGCTCGCCGATCTCGATCGGCCAACGCGGGCCAGACTCCTCGCGGCAATGGAAGGGCACGTGCTCGCATCGGCCGAATTGATCGGAACCTACCAGAGGCCTTGAGGGAACGGAGTAGACTCCCCGCCTCGCCCCCCCCCGCAACGAGGTCCACGATGTCCGTCGCCGTCGCCGTCCAGAAGGGTCAGACCATAGCGATCGCCGCCGATACGCAGGAGAACTTCGGCGATCGCCGGGTGCTGCGCGGCGACCACAGCTCGTCGAAAATCATGAAGGTCGGCGCGTCGTACGTCGCGCAGACCGGGTGGGGGCTCTACGAGAACATCCTCGGAGATTTCCTCGCCAAAGGGCCGGCCCCGCGGTTCCGGAACGAGCGCGAGATCTTCGTGTTCTTCAACCGGTTCTGGAAGCGGATGAGGAAGGACTACTCGTTCGTCAACGACCAGCCGATGGACGACGACAAGTCCCCGTTCGCCGACCTCGACGCGTCGTTTCTGATCGTCAACACGGCCGGGATCTTCCACGTCACGGGCCAGATGTCGGTCACCCGCTTCACGCGATTCGACGCGATAGGATCCGGCGGGCCTTACGCGCTGGGTGCTCTCCACACGCTTTACGACGAAAAACTCGACGCCCGAGAGATCGCCCGACGCGGGTGCGCGGCGGCCGTCCACTTCGACGTGTCCTGCGGCGGAGAGATCGACCTCTTCACGGTCACGCTCGAACGGCCGCGTCGGGCGTAAACTCCCCCCATGCCTTATCCCGTCCTCACCGGTGCGCGGCGTCGGGTCGTGCGGCGCCTGGAGCGCGAGGGGGCCGTCTCCCCTGAAACCGCCCGGCCGCTCGCCGACCTCAGCCGCATCGAGCGCGGTCGCATCGTGCGCCTGATCGAGTTGGGAGCGGTCCACGAGACCGCCCCCTCTCGCTTCTGGCTCGACCGCGAGCGGTACGCGGTCTACGCCGACGAGAGGCGGCGCATCGCGATCCTCGCGCTGCTCGCCTTGCTCGTCGTTTTGTTTTTCGCCGTGAGGCTGTCGGGCCACCCGTGACGACCGGGCCCTCCCTCTTCGACGGCACGGGGACGTCGGCGGATGAACGTCGCCACTTCCTCGACCTGTTGGCGCTGTCACCCGCCTCACGGCTGTTCGAGGCGGTCGACGGCAAAATCGGCTGTCCCGACGAGAGCCTCGATGCCCTCTTGTGCATCGACGCGATCGCGCGGGTTCCCGATCGCGCGCAGCTGCTTTCCGATTGGGCGCGCAGCGTCAAGCCGGGCGGGCGCATTCTGTACACGGATCCGGCCATCGTCGCCGGGCTCGTCACGAGCGACGAGCTCGCGATGCGCAGCTCGATGGGATCGTTCGTGTTCTCCCCCCAGGGCGAGAACGAGGTGCTGATCGAATGCGCTGGATTGCGCCTTCTCCGGGCGGACGATGCGACCGACACCATCGCCCTAGCCGCCGCCCACCTCCGCGCCGAACGAGCCGGCGGCGAGCGCGCCCTCGTCGCCGCCGAGGGGCGCGAACGCTACGACGGCAGGCAGCGTTTCCTGGACATCGTCCAC
>JANMVW010000413.1:0-6512 GCA_031393555.1 Acidobacteriota bacterium | reverse complement strand
GCGCGCTTTTCGGCGGAGGATTTTTCGGGCTGTTGACGAAGTCGGACACGGGGCGAGCCTCAGGAGGGCGGCCCCGGCGCCGGCTTGGCGAACGTCTTGTCGTCGATCGGCACGTTTTGCTGAGACTCGTCGACTTGAATGGTGAAGCGGCCGGAGGGCCGCGCGACGGTCCAACGGAACGGGACCTTGACCCCGTCGGTGAGACGGTAGTCGGCGTAGTCGATCCGCGTGGGGTTCAAGCCGAGCGGCGTCTCCGCGTAGCGCATCAGCCTCACGACGAGCCCCGACTGCGCGTCGAACCAGAGCTCGACGCGAGGGGCACCCTCGTTTTTGGCCACGACCTTCACGGTGTCCGCCCCGTCGAGCTTCTCGAGGGATACGACCTTGAACTCCTTGAATAGCCTCCGGAGATCCGAGGGGAACAGCACGCTCGCGTCGAGACGGATCGCTTCGCCCTCCGCCGCCGGCATGTCGCGGGGCGGCCGGCCGGCGTTTCCAAGCCAACCGCTCTTGCCGTCAAACGCCGTGATGTTGTCGCCACGCTGACCGTGCACGACGGTCATGCGTTTGTCCGGGGCCTTGGTCGAGACGTCGACCGGAACCGGCTCGGGACCGAAACCGGTGAGCTTCCCCTTTTGGACGCGGGTCGTGACCTTCGCCATCGCGACCGCCCCGCCCAAAGCTTGAACGTACTTGTCGAGCACGGCGCTCGCGGCGGGAAGTTCCGGCGCCTTCGTCGCGGCGGATTCCACTTCGGGCTCTTCGACCGCGGCGACGCTCGGGATCGCGACGGGGCGAGTCGCGCCGTGATGGCAGGACATGCACGTGACCTCGCGGTGGCCGTCGAAATTGTCGTGGTTGATCGCGAGCGTCATCGTGATCATCTTCCGCGCGGTCACTTTCTCTTTCTTGTCGTCTTTTTCGGGCGCGCGATCGACGTGGCAATACTCGCAATCCACGCCGAGCGCCGCCGAGATGAACTGCATCGCGGGGAACACGTCGTCGGCGGGATAGCCCTTGAAGACCTGGATGTTCTTGAAATGCCCCTCGGCCTTGTTGGGATCGGGAGCCGGGGGGGCGGGAGGCTTCGGAGCGTCGGCGGCGAGGGTCGCGAGCACGAAGAGGAAGGGAGCGGCGAGCACGGCGGCCTTGCGGAGTCTCATGAGGATTCGTCTCCTTGGCGAAAGAGCCGAGAGTGTAACCGAGATCCGCGGGACCGCCGCATGGGCTAAACTCCCGCCCGATGACCGAAGGACCGCCCCGCACCCATCGCGCCGGACAACGGATCGACGATCAATGCCGCGCGTGCAAGGCGCCAAGAACGCACGTCATCGTCGCCGTCGACCCCGGGGGCGACATCAGCCAGGTCGTTTGCGACTTCTGCGGCAGCCGGCACCGCTACCACGGGGGCCGGGCGCCGTCCGGCCGCACGTCCGTTCCGCTGGTCTCCGAACGCGAAAGGAGCTTTCCCGTGACCGACGCCGGAGCCGATATCGAGATGATCTTGCGCCGGGTGATCCGCGAGGAGACCGGGCTCACCCCCGTCGCCCCCGCCGAGAAGTGGCGCGGTGGCGAGCTCGTGCTTCGCCCCGGCACGCCCGGCCTCCAGGAAAAGACCTGGCCGATCGACGCGTTCTTCCACAAGGTCGTGATGTTGAGGAACCGCCTGCGCGTCCTGGAGCAAAACGTCAACTCCCTCGACCTCCCGGAAGACGTCAAGATCAAGCTCCAGAGCTACATCACGGGGTGCTACGGATCGCTGACCAGCTTCAACGTCCTCTTCGCGGACCCGGACGACCGCTTCCGCGGCGCCGGCGGCGACGACTAGCCGGTGGAGGCGAACATCATGCCCGCGTCGCGAGAGCTCGTGTCCGTCGTCGTTCCCTGTTTCAACGAGGACGCCGTCCTGGACGAGACGCACCGGCGGCTGCGCGCGGCTCTCGACGCGATCGACGCCGACTACGAGATCGTCTACGTCAACGACGGAAGCAAGGACGGCACGATCGCCCGGCTGCGGCGGTTGCACGCCACCGACCCCGGCCACGTGCGGGTCGTGGATCTGTCGCGAAACTTCGGGCACCAGCTCGCCGTCACGGCCGGCATCGACCATTCCGCGGGAGACGCGGTGGTGCTCATCGATGCCGACCTGCAAGACCCGCCCGAGTTGATCGCGACGTTCGTGGCGCGTTGGCGCGAAGGGTACAAGGTCGTTTACGGCGTTCGCGAAGAGCGTCACGGCGAGTCGGCATTCAAGCGATGGACGGCGGCGCGGTTCTACCGGCTCCTCAACCGGCTCTCCGACGTCCCGATCCCGTTGGACACGGGGGACTTCCGGCTGATGGACCGCGTCGCGGTGGACGCGCTGGGCCGCATGGGCGAGCAGGACCGGTTCATCCGCGGGATGGTGAGCTGGGTCGGCTATCGCCAAATCGCCGTTCCCTACGCGCGCGCGCCGCGTTTCGCCGGAGAGAGCAAATACCCGTTTTTCAAGATGCTCCGGTTCGCCATCGACGGGATCGTGTCGTTTTCCATTTCTCCCCTCAAGATCGTCACGTGGCTCGGCGCGGCCGTGTCGGTGTTCGCCGCCGCCGGGATGGCCTACGCGTTCGTGCTCCGCCTGCTGACTTCCATTTGGGTTCCCGGCTGGACGTTGTTGTTCATGAGCACCTTGCTGCTCGGCGGCGTCCAGATGATCTCGTTGGGCATCCTCGGAGAGTACGTCGGCCGCATCTACCGCGAGGTCAAACGCCGGCCGCTCTACCTCGTCCAGGAGGCACTGGGCTTCGACAAGGCGGCACGATCGCGCCCCGATCCGAACGCCAAAGAGCCATGCGCAAAGGCCTGAGCGTCGCCGCCGGGATGGCGGTGGGACTGGGCTTTCTCTGGCTCGCCCTGAGGGGGATCGACGCGGCCGCCGTCCGCTCGGCGATGGCGCAGGCGTCCCCCGTGTGGCTCGCCGCGGCGGTTGCCGCTCTGGCGGCGGGGTACGCGGCGCGCATCCTGCGCTGGCGCGAATTGCTCCTGGCCTCGCGGCCCGGCGTGACCGCCGCCGCGTGCGCGGGGCCGCTTCTCGCGGGATTCGCCCTCAACAACATCCTGCCACTGCGCGCGGGCGATTTCGCCAGAGCGTTCGCCTTTCGCGAGCGGCTGGGCGTTCCCGGCCCGGAGGTTTTGGGCTCTCTCGTCGCGGAGCGGCTGCTCGATCTCGGCGCGCTCGTCGCGGCGTTCGCTCTGGGAATGGCGGCCCTCGGAGGGGCTCTCGTGCCGCCGGCCGCCGTGTGGGCCGCGGAGGGGGCGGGCCTCCTCTGCTTTGTCGCTTTCGCCGCCTGGCTGGCGACGCCGTCTCGGGTCTGGCAGCGATTTCGCGGGAAGGGTGGGGTCGCGGGGGTCGCCGGCCGCGTCGTGGGCGCCCTCGAAATCCTCCGCGCGCCGCGACGCCTCTGGCGGTTGATCGCCCTCTCACTCGCCGCCTGGTCTTTTGAAGCGGTCCTGTTCATGGCGGTGGCGCGCGCGCTGGGCCTCGCGCTCCCTCCGGCCGCCGCCCCCGCGATCCTCGGCGCGGCGACGCTCGCGACGATGATCCCCGGAACCCCGGGCCATGTCGGGACGTTTGATTTTTTCGCGCGGCAGTCGGTCGTCGCTTTGGGCGTTCCGGTCGATACGGCGATCGCCTACGCGTTCCTCGTCCATTTCGTGTTGTGGGCCCCGATCACGCTCGCGGGGCTCGTCGCGCTGCTCGTCAACGGCATCGGCCTGCGCGAGGCGGTTCGCAAGGGCCGCGAGGCGGGGGCGGCGTGAGCGACGCTTCGCGCCGGCCGCATGTTGCAATCGTCGGGGGCGGGTACACGGGGCTCGCCGCGGCCTACGAGTTGACCGCAAGAGGCGTCCGCACGACGCTGTTCGAATCGGACGACGAGCCCGGAGGCCTCGCGGGGAGCTTCGAGGTCGAGGGCGCGCGCCTCGAGAAGTTCTACCACCACTGGTTCCGCAGCGATGTCCACATCCTCGGGCTGATCGAGGAGTTGGGCGCCGCCGACCGCATCGTCGACCGCCCGACCAGCACCGGGATGTACTTCAACAAGCGGATCCTCCGCATGAGCTCCCCCCTCGATCTTCTCCGCTTCGAGCCGCTGCGTTTTTTCGACCGGCTGCGGCTGGGGATGCTCGTGCTGCGCGCGCGGCACGTTTCCGACTGGCGCAAGTTGGAGGACAAAACGGCGGCCGCGTGGCTTCGCGAGCTGGCGGGCGAGCGGGTGTATCGGGTCGTGTGGGAACCGCTGCTGCGCGGGAAGTTCGGCCCTTACGCCGACACGATTTCGGCCGTGTGGTTCTGGAACAAGCTCAAGCTCCGCGGAAGCTCGAGGGACCGGGGCGGCCGGGAATCGCTCGCGTACCTTCGCGGAGGGTTCGCCGAGGTGGCGCGCCGCATCGCCTCCCGGATCGAAGCGGGAGGCGGCCGCCTTCGCACGTCGTCCCCCGTCGAGCGCATCGTCCTGCGCGACGGCCGCGCGGTCGGAGTGCAAGTCGGCGGGGAGACGATCGAAGCCGACGCCGTGCTGGCGACGCCCGCATTGCCGGTCATCGCCGAGCTGCTGGCCGGGCAGGCGCAAGACGCGTTCGCCGCATCCCTTCGCAGCATCGACTATCTCGCCAATATCTGCCTCGTTCTCGAGCTCGACCGGAGCCTGTCGACCACCTACTGGCTCAACGTGGCCGACCCGACGTTTCCGTTCGTCGGTGTGATCGAGCACACCAACTTCGAGCCGGAAACGAGCTACGGCGGCCGGCGCATCGTGTACCTGTCGCGTTACCTGCCGGTCGACGATCCCCTGTGGTCGCTCGACACCGAAACCGCCCTGGCGTTTGCCCTCCCCCACCTCAAGCGGATGTTCCCGGAATTCGAGCGTGCGTGGGTTTTGCGGCACCACCTCTGGAAGGCCCGCTACGCCCAGCCGATCGTCGTGCGGCGCTACGGCGCCCTCATCCCGCCGCACCGCACCCCCGTGCCCGGCCTGTGGATCGCGAGCATGGCCCAGATCTACCCCGAGGATCGCGGAACCAATTACGCGGTGAGGGACGGTCGAGCGATCGCGGCGGAGTTGGCTGTCAGCCTTCACGGCCACGGTGGCCGCAAGCTTGTTGACTGACCGGGAGAGGCCGGACCCCAAGACCTCTGAATTCATCCGCGCGATGACATTGGGTTCGAGTCAGCCCGCGTGTCGGCGCTCGAACTGGGGCAAACCGGGCGTCCAGAGCTTCTGATAGATGCGCAGAGCGGATTCCGACACCGCCTCTCGGCTCCTGAACAGTCGCCGGGCGAGGATGCGCTCGAATCGCCATCGCTTGTCGGTCAGCCCAAGCCGCATCGCCGGGGTGGTCCGGTCGGGCGCTCGCTCCGATCTCGCCTTGATGAAGTTCTTCCAGATGGCCATCAGATTCGCCCGGCCGAGGATCGACTCGAGGCGCCTCCCGAAGGCGATCGTCTCCCGCTTGTGATCCGAGCACGTGTGACGCAACAACTGATGCCACTGGTCAACCGGAAACATCGCGAGGTCTCGACTGACCGCTTCGGGCGAGCGCGGCGTCCCCTTGGGGCCGCGCACGGGGTTCGGAAACGCCTGCAGCACGACGCGAGACCCGATCGTCTCATCCCGCAGGGCGACCCGGTAATCGGTCCGTCCGTCGGCGCGGAGTACGAGCTGATCGGACCCCGAAACATGAGGAACTAGGGCACGAATCGAACGCCGAATGCTCTCGACGTAGGATCGGTTCACCCGCACCGTCGTCCCGTCCTCGGGCTTCCGATCGGGACGGCGCCCGCTCCCGCGGTGCGGAGCGGGATCGATGTCGTACACGTACCGCGATGTCGCGCCGACCGCGGTCCCGACCCCGAGGGCGCGGTCTTGGCGGCCGATGAAGGTCTCGAAGTGGTCATGGACCACGGGTTCGGCCAGGACAGTGAGCTCAGAGTTGCACCGCGCATGAAAGAGGATCGCGTGCCGGCCAAGGCGCTCGGCCTGGCGGGTGACAGTGGTCTTGGCGCAATGGAGCGAGCGGGCGAGCTGTCGATGGCACGAGCACGCCGCAAGACCTGACGCAACAGCCACGAGGAGCTCCGGGCGCTTGAGGTAGTAGGTGGTCGAAAACGTCTGGCGAGAGCAGGTGCGTTCGCAGTCGAGGCAAAGAAAGCGCGGGATGCGCTTCGGTGAGCTCTTGGTGCGATAGGAGCCGTTGCGATAGAAGCCCGTTCCGCGAGATCGGTGAGCGGGGCATTCCGGCCATGGACAGAAGGGCGGCATGAACCGCGAAGGGCGCACGTTCTGAACGGGCTGTTTCGGCCAGCGCATGACCCGACGGAGGAGCAATCCGGGGGCCGAGCCGGAACTGCGGAATGCCGCACTTTCATTGTCCGCCGATTATCCGCCCCGTCCGGATACGGACAGCGCGGACGCTCATTTACTCAACAAGCTTGCGGCCACCTTGGACTCGAGCGGCACGTAGACGATCCAGGC
>JANMVW010000391.1:0-2198 GCA_031393555.1 Acidobacteriota bacterium | reverse complement strand
TCTCGAGGCGCAAGAAACGACCGACGACGCGGTGCGCGACCGGAAGCTCGGCGAGCACGCGCGCCAGGTCAAGGACCGGATCACGAGCCTCGGGCAGAAAAGCTACTGGCAGCAATTCGACGATTCGCCCGAGTTCGTCGTTCTATTCATCCCCGGCGAGTCATTTTTTTCGGCGGCGGTGCAGCGCGACCCGGAGTTGCTCGAATACGGTTTCGGCCGCGGCGTCGTCCCCGCCAGCCCGACGAATCTCATCGCGCTCTTGAAGACCGTCCACTACGCGTGGCGCCAGGAGAAGGTCGCCGAAAACGCAGCGGAGATCCGGGATCTGGGAGCCGAGCTGTACGAGCGCCTCGCCACGATGACGAGTCACTTCAAGGACTTGGGCGCCAGTCTCGACGGATCGGTGAAATCCTACAACCAGGCGATCGCCTCGCTCGGCAGCCGTGTCCTCGTCTCCGCGCGCAAGATGAAGGAACTGGGAGCGGGAACGTCGAAAGAGATTCCCGACCCCGACCCCGTCGAGCGCGAGCCGAGAGCCGTCGCGAGCGAGTGAAGCGGTCTACTTGATGACCGCGCCCGTTCCCGCGATCGGTAGACGACCGTCGGCCTGGTGCTTGGCGTGCGCGAGAGCCTCTTCCGGCGTCATCTCAATTTTCGTAAGGAGCTGGGCCTTCTCCCGGTCGAGGCACTCGAAGCCGCGGCAGCCCTCCGCCCCGGGAAGCACGCCTCCGACAACGCGAAAACGATCCGGGCGGCGACGACGGCCGGGTAATCCAGCGGTGAGTCGCTCTTTTTTTGCTGAGCACCCCGTTTGGACCGCTTTTGAAGGCCTTCCGCGAAGGAAACGGCCGCGTAGGATCGCCCAGGAAGGGCGATCGCGGTGCCGGACAGGCTACCGGCCCCCCTGAAATCGACGAAAGCAGGACGAAAAAGTGGACTTCTACGCCTAGTTTCCGGGAATCACCGCCGTGATGTCGTACTCCCAAGCTGCCGCCCCGGCCGTCGCGTCGAGGTAGGTCAACCCCGTCGTCGTCCCGAGTTTCACGAACGCCTCGTTCGATCCCATCGGCCGCCGCCACACGTCGTAGGAGCTCGGCGTCCCGCTGCCGTCGTCCAACACCGGCGACGACCAGCTCAGCCTCACCTTGTTGTTCTCGATCGCTAGGTTGAGCGAGTTCATCTCGAGCGCGTGGCCGTTGTTGATCTCCCGCAGCTCGCACGTCGCGTTCTTGCATGTGTCCTTGTCGCGCGCGGCGTTGTCCAAGATCGCGTCCGCGTCGGCGAACGATTGGCTGACGGTCGAGTGGGAGTTGCCGTGGCAATGCGAGTCCAGGTTTTGCTCTTCGCAGACCCGCGCTCGGCAGATGTTGAGCGCCGTTGCGATCAACTCGTTTTCGCCCTTGTCGCAGTCCTTGCCGTTCGGGCCGTCCCCCGGGCCGCCGTGGTGGCGGCCGCCATGTGGCGGACGTTGGTCGCCATCGATCACGCCGCAGAGGTCGTCGATCGTCGCGATCCCGGCGAACGTCGAGGTCAACTGTCCGACGCAAACGGCATCGGCGACGGTGAGCTGATCGCCTTGATAGGGGAGCTGATTGTGCTCGCGTTTCTCGCACAGCTTCTTGTAGTAGCCCGCACTCTTCGGCGCGGGATGGTTCAAGCCGTTGAACGCCGGCGTGCACGTTCCCGATTGGCAAGTCTCACCCGAGGTGCAGAGGCTTGCATCGTCGCAGATCGTGCCGTTCGGCTTGATCGGGTTCGTGCAGGCGCCCGTCCCCGGGTTGCAGATACCGGCGTCGTGGCATTGATCGAGCGCGCCACAGCTCACCGGGTTTCCGCCGACGCAGGCGCCTGCCGAGCACACGTCGGTACGCGTGCAGGCGTTGCCGTCGTCGCAGGCGTTGGTGTTGTTCGTGAAGATGCAACCGGTCGCGGGGTTGCAAGTATCGGTCGTGCAGCTGTTGCCATCGCTGCAAGCGAGTGGTGCGCCGCCGATGCATGCGCCGGCGCCGCAGGTGTCGCCAGTAGTGCAGGCGTTGCCATCGTCGCAGGCGTTGGTGTTGTTGGTGAAGACGCAGCCGGTCGCGGGGTTGCAGGTGTCGTTCGTGCAGGGGTTGTTGTCGTTGCACGCGAGCGGCGCGCCACCGATGCACGCTCCTCCGCCGCAAGTGTCGCCGGTGGTGCAGGCGTTGGCGTCGTCG
>JANMVW010000390.1:0-2082 GCA_031393555.1 Acidobacteriota bacterium | reverse complement strand
AGGTGGGGTATGCGACCAGCGGATGCTGGTCTCCGTTGCTCAAGCAACCGCTGGCGCTCGCGCATGTGAAGCGTCCCCACTTTGCCGCCGGGACGAAAGTCGAAATCGAAGTCACGGTGGAGCACCAGAGGAAGCGCGCCGCAGCCACGGTGCAAAGTCTCCCTTTTTTCGATCCGGAACGGAAAAAGGCATGAGCGTGCCGCGCTACGACGCGATCATCATCGGAGGCGGGCACAACGGCCTCGTCACGGCCGCCTATCTCGCCCGCGCGGGACGCAACACGCTCGTGCTCGAAAAACGACCGCTCGTGGGCGGCGCGGCCGTGACCGAAGAGGTCTTCCCCGGATTCAAGTTTTCGGTCTTTTCCTACGTGGTGAGCTTGCTCCGGCCCGAGATCATCCGCGAGCTGAACCTTCCGAAGCACGGCCTGCAGATCTTGCCGCTCGAGAGCACCGTCACGCCGCTCGACAGCGGCGACTATCTCGCCGGTTGGGCCGATCCCGACGAAACGCGCGAGGAGTTGCGGCGTCACTCGCAAAAAGACGCCGACGCCATGGCGATCTTCGGGCAGTTGATGCACCACATGGCGATGGCGGTGAAGCCGATCCTCGGCATGATCCCCCCGGACCCGACGTCGCTGTCGCCGCGCGACCTGGCGGGCATGCTCAAGCTCGGCAAGCACTTCCACGGCCTCGGGCCCGAAAAATTCCACGCGCTGCACAAACTGATGACGATGAGTAGCGCCGACTACCTCGACGAGTGGTTCGACTTCGATCCGTTGAAAGCGACCAAGTCGGCGAGCGGCATCATCGGGACGTTTCTCGGCCCTCGGTCTCCGGGGACGGCCTACGTGCTGCTCCACCACTACATGGGTGAGATCGACGGCGCGTTTCGGGCGTGGGGCTTTCAAAAGGGCGGGACCGGGGCGATCAGCGAATCGATCGCAAGCAGCGCGCGCGCCTTCGGCGCCACGATCCGCACCGACGCCGCGGTCACCCAGGTGATCGTGAAGAACGGGAGAGCCGTCGGCGTCGCGCTTGAAAGCGGCGAGGAGATCGCAGCCCCCATCGTCGCCTCGGGTCTCGACCCGCGACTGACCTTCACGCGTCTCGTCGACCCGAAGCAGCTTCCCGGCGACCTCGTCGAAGGGATTCGCCGCTACAAGTTCCGCGGCTCCTCCGGGAAGGTCAACCTGGCGTTGTCGGGTCTCCCGAGCTTGAGTTGCCTGCCGGGGAACGGGCCTCATCTTCGGGGGGCGATCTCGATCAGTCCCAGCATGGAATACATCGAACGCGCCTACGACGACGCCAAGTACGGCGAGTTCTCGCAGCATCCGTACATGGACGTCGTGATCCCCTCGATGATCGATCCCGGAATGGCCCCCCCGGGGAAGCACGTGATGAGCATCTTCGTCCAGTATGCTCCGTACAACCTCAACGGCGGCTGGACCGACGCCAAGCGCGAGGCGTTCGGAGACGCGGTCGTCGCGACACTCGCTCGCTACGCGCCGAATCTTCCGTCGTTGATCTTGCACCGCCAGGTGTTGACCCCTTCGGACATGGAGCGGATCACCGGACTGTCCGAGGGGAACATCTTCCAGGGCGAACTGGCGCTGCAGCAGTTGTTCTTCCTGCGCCCGGTTCCGAAGTGGGCCAAATACCGCACGCCGATTGAGGGGTACTGGCAGTGCGGCGCGGGCACGCATCCGGGCGGCGGGATCATGGGCGCCTCCGGCCGGCTCGCAGCGCAAGCGATCCTCGGGGCGGCGCGATGAGCGCTCAGGCGTTCGACGTCATCGTGATCGGCGGCGGAGCCAACGGACTCGTCGCCGCTTCACGCCTCGGGAAAGCCGGCCGGCGCGTGCTCCTTCTTGAAAAATCGGAAACCGCGGGAGGGCAGGGGAGCCTCGTCGAGTTTGCGGCAGGCTTCCGCGCGGCGCCCTTAAGTCTCGATCCGGGATGGCTCCCGCCAAAGATCGTGAGCGGTTTGGGGATCACGGGACTCGAGCGGGTCACGACGGATACGGCGCTCAGCGTGGCGATTGAACCCGGCGCTTTCCTGACGCTTTCGCGCGACCCAAAG
>JANMVW010000328.1:0-1997 GCA_031393555.1 Acidobacteriota bacterium | reverse complement strand
CACCGGCGGCGTCGCGAACAACAGCCGCGGCGCGCCGGCTTTGAACGTGGGGCCGGCTTCGACGTTCATCACGTACAACTTGCCGTCGAAAAGCAGAAGCTCGCGACCGTCGCGCGACCAATCGACCGTCGGCGATCCGTACCACGTGCCGACCCCGGCGGTCGTCAGTTGCTGCCGCTGCCCGGCGGCTGGATACGACTGCACGTAGAGCTCGGTGCGGCCCGACTCGTCGGACATGTAGCCGATCCAACGGCCGTCGGGCGAGACCCATCCGCCTTGCTCGTTGGCCTCGTTGCGAAGCACGATCTCCGGCTTGCGATCGCCGGTCGCCGGCACCCGCCAGATGTCCCATCCCGTGGCGTCCGGCTGGTTGAACATCACGTACTTGCCGTCGGGGCTCCACTGCACGGGGTTCTTGAAGAGCACGTCGGACGCGACGAGCGGTTCTTCGGCGCCTCCCCCGTCGACCGACTTGACGTAGATGTCTTCAGGACCCGACTTGTTCACCTGGTAGGCGATGCGATCTCCGGCCGGGGACCAGACCGCGGGATAAGAGGGAATGGCGCCGGCGAATCGCCGTGCGACCGCACCGTCCAATTCGACCAACCACCAATCGCCCTCGCTGGCAGAGTTCACCCTGCCGACCACCGCTCGCCGATCACCGGGATCGATGCTTGCGCCTTCCCAACGCCCGGGCGCCAGCGGAAGCACGGACAGACGCTTGCCGGTGCGGTCGAACCACGACACCTGCGTGTTGCCGAGCCGTGTCGCGGAGTAGGCCAGGATGCCGTTGCTCGAGGCCGACACGACGGGGACGCCCCATGGCCCCTCGAGGACCGGAGCGTCACCGAGTTCCTGCGGCTCGCCCACCAGCTTCCGCGTGGCGGGGTCGAACCGCTGCGCCACGAGGCGCCGGTTGCGCTCGCTGATCAGGTAGCCCGGCTCGGCCCAGACCGGAGCCGATCCCGCACGCATGAGCGGGACGCGCTCTTTCGACGCCAGGGTTCCAAGATGGATTTCGAAGTTCCCTTGCCGTCGCGGCATCGAAACGAAGGTGAACTGCTTTCCGTCCGGGAGGAACCTCGGGAAGCGCAGTCCGGTCTCCTTGCGCGACGCGTCGGGTCGGAAGATCTCTACCGCCTCTCCGCCGTCCGCGGCCACGCGGAACAGGCCGCCGGCGGCGCTCCGCGCAAACACGATGTCGCCTCCGCTGCCCCAGCTTCCGCCGCGCTGATCCGGCGCGTCGCAGAGCACCTCGGACGATCCGCCCGATACGGAGATCTTCTTGAGTTTCGAATTGGCGAAGAACGCAAGGAACCGGCTGTCCGGCGACCAGAACGGGCGTCCCGCGTTTTCCGTGCCTTCGAGGATTCGCGCCGTGAGACCTGAAAGCTCGCGGACCCAAAGGAACGACGTACCGCTTGCATCCGCGGCCACGAAGGCGAGCGTCTTCCCGTCCGGCGAAATCGCGAAATCGTCGATCTCCGTGGTCAAATGCGCTCGCATCGGCGCGGTCACCGTGAATTGCATCCGCGCTGCGTCCGCGATGCGCGGAACCGACCGCGAGGCCTTCCACCACGCGACCGCCGCCACGACGGTCACGAGCGCCACGAGAGCCCACGCCATCCGCTCCCGACCGGCGGCTCCGGGCACCGACGCAGGTCCGGCCTGGATCGACGCCGCAGCGCTCGATTGCGATCCCGGCTCCGCGATGCCTTCGAGTTGGAGCTTAACGTCGTGCGCGGTCTGGATCCGATCGTCCGGGTCCTTTGCAAGGCAGTGTCTTACGACCCGCTCCAAAGCCGGAGGGGACAGTGGTGCCAGTTCCACCATCGGCCGCGGCGCATCCCGCATGATCGCGCTGATCAGACTCGCCTGCGTCGCGCCCTCGAAGGCGCGCCTGCCGGTCGCCATCTCCTAGAGCACGCAGCCCAGCGCCCACAGGTCGGCGCGCGCGTCGGCTTCCTTACCTTCGAGCTGCTCGGGTGCCATGTACT
>JANMVW010000265.1:0-4997 GCA_031393555.1 Acidobacteriota bacterium | reverse complement strand
GGTGCTGAAGAACCTCGGGCGAGCGCTGGTGGAGGCTGAGCGACTTTGGAGCCTGCTGCGGAAGAAGCCCCGGAAGTTCCTCGGCCGAGCCGTGGGCATCATCCGGGCGAAGCAGCAGTTTCGCGGAGCCACTCTCGGGCCACGGGTCTGCGCAACAGGTGACGTGACGGTGGTGGTGAGGGGCGAGGCGTGGCGGGCAAACCGCTGCGCCAGGAATAGGTCCTTCGACACCCGGTACACGTTGGTGACTGCGGTGTGCCGCAGCGCGTGGAACCCGTAAACCCGGTCGAACCCCGCCCGCCGCTGCCACGTCGCCCACGCGAACTGGACCCGACGCTTCGAGATGCGACGGCGGGACTGGTTGCAGAACAGCGCCGCGGCATGGGACAGGTCCTCGCCGCGTTCCCGTTTCCACCGCCAGAACCGCTTGAGCTTTGTGACGAGCCGGTCGGGTAGGAACACGTCCGCCGCACGGCCGCCCTTTGCGATCTCCTTCCGGACGCGCACACGCACCCGGGGCGTCCCGTCCGGCGCGAACACGTCCCCGACGTCGAGGCCGACGATCTCGGCCAGGCGCAGGCCGGTGCCGAGAGCCAGGGAGATGATCGCGTGGTCACGGCGGTTCCCGGCGGTCGCTCGAAGGATCAGGCGCTGCTCGTCGGTCGTCAGCGTGGTGGGGGAAAGATGCGGTACGGCTTCCTCCTGGCCGCCCAGGTTCGCTCGGTGGGGGAGGAAGTCAAGGGGAAGGCCCGGTCACGCGCGGGAAGCGCGTTGCTGTCGTGCTCCGCTCGATCGGGTGACGACGAATATCACGGTCGCAACGACGAGCGTGAGGCCGACCTTCGTCCACTCGTCGAGCGTGATGCTCGTGAGAAGCCAGACGATCATGGCGCAAGTCAGGAGGGGCACCGTCGGCCCGCCGGGCAGCGAGAACGGTCTGGCGTCGCCATCTTGGATGCCGCGGCGCTTGAGCAGGTACCCCGCGACCGCGCAGGCGAAGTAGAGCAAAAGTGCCGAGAGGTTCGCGAGCACCGCCAACGCCTCGAACTCGTTTCCGATGGCCAACGCGCACACGATCACCGACTGCACTACGATCGCCACATGCGGCGTGTGAAACCGCGGATGGACGCTCGCTACCGCCTTCGGCAGGAAGCCGTCACGCGCAAGAGCGAATAGGGCGCGCGGCACCGCAAGCGTCATTCCGCTCAAGTAGCCGAGGGTCGAGATGATCGCGCCGCCGAGTAGCAGGGTGCGGCCAGGGGCGCCCATCAGACGCTCGGCGACGAGAGCGAGCGGGGCGGTCTTGGCATCGGCCAGCGCCGGGCCGAGCACGCCCTGCGCGACCAGATGGATGGCGAGGTAGAGAGCGGTGATCCCGGTCATTGCGATCGCGATGGCCCAGGGCACCGTACGCGAGGGGGCCTTCATCTCGCCGCTCGGTATGAGGGCGCTCTCCACCCCGGTGAAAGCGAAGATCAAGACGATGGCGGTACGCGCCATGCTCGACGGGGCCGGGAGGTGGGAAATCGCCAGGTTGGAAGGCGTGATCGCCAATGCGCCGACCCCGACCAGCACCAGAAGGGGCAGGAGTTTCGCCACGGCAAGCAGCGTGATCAGCCGCGAACCCTGCTTCACCCCGGTGACATTGACGGCTGCCATCACCGTAAACGCCGCGGCCAGCACCATGGCACGGGCCAACGAGCCGGACAGGGCGGGCACGAAGGCGCCGATGAAACCCGCGCAGGCGCTTGCGACGCTCGCCACCGCCGCCGTGCCGAGCAGCCACAGCAGCACTCCGGCCATGAACCCGGTGTAGGGGCCGAACACAACCGCCACATAGGAATAGGGCCCGCCGGTGCGGGAGACCCGGCTCCCCGCCTCGGCAAAGCAGAGCACAATCAGCCCCATGGTCACGGCGCAGATCACGTAGACGATCGGCGCGGCGGCACCAATCATTCCGCTCACCGCCGCGGGCAGCCGGAAAATCCCGCCGCCGACGGTCGTGTTGAAAATCGCAGCCGCTAGGCCCACGACGCCGATGGCGCGCACGAGGGCGCGCTCGGATTCGATGCGCATCATGGTCCCAAAATACACTGCGTGAGCACGCCTGTCGCAGTCAGCGTGCGCGATCGTGGTCTCCTGGCCGCTCAGGTTCCCTCGGTGGGGGCGGGAGTCAAGGCAAACGGCGTCGCGTTGCGGATCAGGGCAGTGTCTTGGCAAGGAACAGCCAGCACTTATGAGCGCCGCCGGTCGGATGCCTCCCTAAAGACCTCCTCAATCGACTTATCGAAGAGGTGCGCGATCCTGAAGGCGAGCGGCAGACTCGGGTCATATTTTCCTGTTTCGATCGCATTGACGGTCTGTCGGGAGACTTCCAAGTTCTCGGCCAGATCGGCTTGCGACCAGCCTCGTTCCGCGCGGAGGGCTTTGAGATGATTGTTCACGGAGATCGATTCAGCGGTGACGCGCAACGGCGATGACGATGCCGAGGTTCCAGCAGACGGCCATCGTCGGCGCGATCCAATCCAGGGAAAGAGTCACGACCCCCGCGAGTGCGAGAAAACCGGCACTGCAGAGGATGAAGAGACTGCAGAGAAATGCGAAAGCCATCGCATCCACGTGGATCTTTCTCGCCAGCTCGTCCATTCGCTGCAGGCTGCGCATCGCGAGCACCAACAACAGCATCAAGGCGACGATCGGGACGGCTGCGATCCACGGAGTGGTCGAAGAATCGGGGTGATCGTTGATGTAACGGATTACCCCTTCGATGATGAGCAGAAAAGCGATGCTGGCGGCCAGCAGCGCCGCGGCGAATCTGAGGACATACTGTTTGCGCTTCAGTTCGAGCACAGTCATGGCGATCCTCCCTGGTCGAGCGGCCTCCGCAGGACTATCAAGGTCGCTTGACGTACGGGAAGATAGTCCCGTAGCTCAGGATGTCAAGGTCACTTGACACCGCCCGATTGCCCGCGCGGCCGTCGCCCGAAGGATCAGCCGCTGCTCGTCGGTGGTCAGGGTCGTGGGGGAGAGGTGCGGCACACGCACAGGTTCCCTCGGTGGGAAAGGAAGTCAAGGCGAACCGCACCTGGACGTTCCCGCTCTCGCGGCAGCGTCGGTGTTTTGTAAATGTGGGCACGGGTTCGATTCCCGCCGCCGCCAATTCACGGACTCTTGGTGTTGCCTGCCCGCCGAACCGGTCCGTTTAAGAACGGGCAGAATCTCGTATGAGGCTCACTCGAGAACGCCGGAGCGGTCGGGAGGACCGGAGTTGCGCCACGCGAGGTCGTCCCGTGTGTCGGAAGCGTCCATCGACTCCCGGCGTCACCGCCGACCGTTTCGGGCGATCAGTACTTCCGGGAGCGCCTCGCGCGCCGGCCGATCGGGCCCGACGCCTTCGCTTTGATTCGCGGACTCTCCATGAAGGACTCGAGCTGTGCGGCGAGGCCCTATGCGGTGGCAAGTTCGCGCGCGCGAACGACTTCGGCTGGGTGCTCAGATCTCGAAGATCCTCAAGGCGGACTCGCTGGCGATCGTCGCGAGGCGTATTAACAGCCATTAAGGCGTAGAATGCCCCATGCCGGTCGTTCGCCTTGACGTAGCGGATCCGCAATACCGTACGGATCCGTATCCCATCTTCGCGCGTATGCGCGCGGAGGCGCCCGTCTGCGAGATCGCAGTAGGACGGCTCATGCGCTTCTGGGCCGTCACGCGTTACGACGACGTCGTCAGCCTGCTCAAAGACGAGCGCGTCACCAAGAACTTCCGCCAGGTGCGCCGCCTTGACACGCGGATCATGCATCTCTTCGGCCCGCTCAATGCACACATGCTCAACGCAGACCCGCCTGACCACACCCGTCTCCGCGGCCTGGTGATGAAAGGCTTCACCGCCAGTTACGTCGACGAGCTGCGCCCGCGGATCGAAGAGGTCGCGGAAGAACTGCTCGATAAGGCCCTGCGGCGGCGCGATGGGACTTTCCAGCTTGTGCGCGACTTTGCCGCGCCGCTGCCCATCACCATCATTACTGACGTCCTCGGCGTACCCGTCGAAGATCGCGACCGATTCCAACGGTGGACGGACAGGCTGGCCGCCTTCGACGGCATCGTCAGCGTGCTGCGCGCTATCCCCAGCGGCTGGGCGCTGATGCGCTACTTCAAGCGGCTCGTCCGCGAACATCGGGAAGGACGTTTCACCTTGTCCCACGCCCGCACCGGAACGCGCCCAGACCTGCTCACCGCGCTGGTCGCCGCCGAAGAATCCGGCGACAAACTCAGCCCCGACGAGTTGCTCGCCATGTCCGGACTACTGCTGCTCGCCGGCTACGAGACCACCATCAGCCTCATCAGCAACGGCACCCTCGCGCTGCTCGACCATCCGGAACAGATGGAGCAGCTGCGCGCCAATCCTTCGCTCATGCCCCGCGCCATCGAGGAGTTCCTGCGCTACGACGGTCCCATCGTCTGGGGGACGCCGCGCTGGACGACCGAACCGATCACCATCGGCGGCGTCAACATCCCCGCGCACTCGCCGCTCGCCATCGGGCTCGGCTCGGCCAATCGCGATCCCGCCCACTTCCCCGACCCCGACAAACTCGATGTCGCCCGCACCCCCAACCGTCATCTCGCCTTCGGTCTCGGCATCCACTTCTGCCTGGGCGCAAACCTCGCCCGCCTCGAGAGTGAGATTGCTTTCACGGCGCTACTGCGCCACTGCCCGCACATGCGCCTCGCCGTCCCGCGCTCGGATTTGCGGTGGAAGCGCAGCATCCCACTGCGCGGACTGGCCGAGCTGCCCATCGCGGTGTAGCCGAGACCGTGTAAGGTAAAAGATCCTTCGACTCGGATGAAACCAAGCCGCCTCGCTCAGGATGACAGTTCCGCGGGTGTGAGTTCCTGGCTTTCAACCACCGTAATCGCCACCTTCCTGCTTGCGTGCCCTTGCTCCAGATACCGCAGCGCATCCGCGGTCTCCGCCAACGCGCGCACACCTCACTCTCGCA
>JANMVW010000248.1:0-5815 GCA_031393555.1 Acidobacteriota bacterium | reverse complement strand
ATCCTTCGCAGGGTCGTCGAACCGGTGTTCGTAATTCAAATCGAGACCAGAGAAAACGCCTGCTTACGCTTTCTTGGTCAACGACTTACAGACGATCCAAGCCCAAACGTTGGGACACTACTGGGACTGTCCCCTATTTCGTCGGCGTCGCGAAGAGCTTGAAGGCGCCATCGACGCGCTTGATGCCGACGATCACGGGCACGCCGGTGATCGGGCTCTGGGCGACGCGGCCGGAAAGATCGAGCAGGCGCACGGATTCCCGGCCTTCGAACCTCCCCTCAACGAGCGCTTCGATGGCACCGGGCTCGACGTCTCCCGGCTCGCAGGGGAAGCGCGGGAGGAGGGTGTCTCCGGACGCCGCGCGGACGAGCTCGGTAATGTCGAGTTTGTCGTTGAGCTCGGTTTCTCCCGCGAGCGCGAGCAGTATGCCGCCGGAATCGCGATGGCCTACCCGGCGCCCCTCCTTGGTGGAACAATCCGCGGGAAGGAACCGCGGCCGGATGAGCACGATCGCGAGCGTGTGGCGCTTGCCGTCTCTCAAGTCGATCGCCGGGGCTTCGCGGATCAACGAACCCTCCGGGAGGAGGGCCAGGAGTCCCTTGGCCCTCGGTCCCGTCGCGGGAAGGTTGTAAACGTAGTCGGTCACGATGGTTTTCGTGAACGATTGGATGACGACGTTGCGCTGCCTCTCACGCGGCGGCTTTTTCCCCGTGGCGGCGCGAAACGCGGCGTCGAATGCCGCATCGTCCCACTCCCGGCGCGTGGCGATGAACGCCGTGTCGGGATCGGCGATGGTCCCGTCCGGCGCGAGGACGATGCGAAGCACGAGATCGTAGGGCTTCGTCGAGTCCGACACGATGAGCCACGAGGCCGGCCAGCCACCGCCCTGCGCGATCGTGCGAAGGCAGGTCTCCAGGCGCCCCGCGTCGAGGAGCGTGCCCAAAACCACGTCGCTGCCGTCGGGCGCGCGGAGCGTTTTTTCGGCGACGCGCGAGGCGAGAGACGACGCGAGGCCGGGGAGACTCTGATCCGACGGAATCGGAGCTTCGGACTTCGCGGCCGCCCGCGCGGCGCCTAGCGCGAGGACCACTCCGGCGATGGCGATGAGGCGTTGCATGCCCGCAACGTAATCTTCTTTTCCCGGCCCGACAACAGCGCGCTCCCTCCGCGGAAACGGGACACGCTCCGCGCCCTTGCCATCGCGGTGGGCTTCACCGTAGCGTCGCTCCCGCCTCCCCGAAGCGAGTCCCCACATGACGGCTACCGCAAACCTATCGACCTCTCCGGCCATCGATGGGCGCTTCTTTCTGGTGGAAGCGCTCGGTCGGGGCGGCCAGGGACGCGTCTTTCGTGCCTACGACCGCGTCTTCCGGCGCGATGTCGCGATCAAGGCCTTGCACGAAACCCGGGAGAACGACTCCGTGCATCCGCTCGCCGTGGAGTTCGCGGCCTGGTCGCGCCTGCGTCACCCCCACGTGGTGCGCGCCTACGAGCTTCTCCACGCGACGTCGGGGCCGTTCCCCCGGGGGACGCCGTATCTGGTCCTGGAGTTCGTGCGCGGCCTCCCGGTGCACCACGCTTTACGCGCGGGCGCGGAGGCTCCCGCCGTCTTGGAGGAGGTCGCGCGCCGGGTCTTGCGAGCGCTCGATCACGTCCACCGCGCCGGGATCGTTCATCGGGACCTCAAGCCGGGAAACGTCCTCGTGGGACCGTCGCGCCGGGGACTCGGCCGCGTCAAGCTGACGGACTTCGGCCTCGCGTCGGAGTCGGGTCGCGCGGGGGAACCCGGGCACATCTCCGGCTCGATCCCTTACGTCGCTCCCGAGACGATCCTGGGGCTGGAGGTGGATGGACGCGCGGATCTCTACGGTCTGGGCGTCCTCCTCCACTTCTTGGCGACCGGACACCTGCCGCTCGCCTCGAAATCCCCCGAACGCTGGCTCCGGTGGCACCTCGAGGGCCCGCCCGCCGATCCGCGCGCGTTGAGACCCGATTTATCCGAGCGATTTACCGAGCTCGTGATCCGCCTCACCGAGCGCGCGCGCGACGCTCGTCCGGCCAGCGCCTCCGAGGCACTCGTCCTCCTCGGGTCGGTTCCCGCGCGAGCCGGATGCGATTCCACCCACGAGCTCCCGCTCGGTGAGCGCGCCCGAGTTCGCTTCGCGCTCGACGGCGCGCGCGCCGGCGCGATGAGAGAATTCGAGTTCCCGATACCTGTCGGCCGCGACCGGACGACGCGCCGCGAATTGACGACGCGCGCCGCGACCCTCGGCGTGACCTGCGT
Organism: Acidobacteriota bacterium; assembly: GCA_031393555.1. Taxonomy (GTDB): domain Bacteria; phylum Acidobacteriota; class Polarisedimenticolia; order Polarisedimenticolales; family DASRJG01; genus DASRJG01. The sequence continues at coordinate 3,531 of JANMVW010000248.1, read as the reverse complement.
GACGCTCGAGCGGGGCGCGGGCGCACGCCTGTCCAACTTGGCGCGCGTCGTTTTGACTTTGCTGCTTTCGCTCGGCCCCGAGGCCTGGGCGCTCGTCGAGAAGCACGAATTACACCGGGGACTTCCCTTGGCGCTCGTCGCCAGCGTTCCGGTGTGGGATCGGCAGGGCCACGACGAGGAGCGGGCGCGGCGGCCCGCCGCGGTGCGTGTCGTCGCGCCCCGCGTCGCCGCGTTTTTTTGCGACGCCGCGCGACGCTCCCCGCTCGCCCTCATCGTCGACCCGTCCGCCCTGGGCGACCCGCTCGCCTCAGGAGTCGTCCTTCGCTTGCGCCGCATCATCGCCGCGTCGAAATCGGCGCGCTCGGACGGCGGCGGTTTCCTGCTCGCGGTCCCCGCGAACTAGGGGACGGTCTCTTCTTCCTACATGTGTGCGATCAGGTTGTCCGCGAATTCGGAGCACTTGATTTCGACGGCGCCTTCCATCTGCCGCGCGAAGTCGTAGGTCACGCGCTTGCTGGCGATCGCGCCATCCATCCCACGCAAGATCGCGTCGGCGGCCTCGTCCCAGCCGAGATAGCGGAGCATCATTTCGCCCGAGAGCACGACGGAGCCGGGGTTGACCTGGTCGAGATCGGCGTACTTGGGAGCGGTGCCGTGCGTGGCTTCGTAAACCGCGTGGCCTGTGTCGTAGTTGATGTTGCCGCCCGGGGCGATCCCGATCCCGCCCACTTGCGCCGCGAGGGCGTCGGAGTTGTAGTCGCCGTTCAGGTTGAGCGTCGCAACGACGTCGAACTCCGTCGGGCGCGTGAGTATCTGCTGCAGGAAGATGTCGGCGATGGCGTCTTTGACCAGGACCTTCCCGGCCGCGAGCGCGGTTTTCTGCTCGGCGTTGGCGGCGGCTTCTCCCTTGGCGGCTTTTGTCCGCTCCCACTGCTCCCACGTGTACACGTTCTCGCCGAACTCACGCTCGGCGAGCTGGTAGCCCCAGTTGCGGAACGCCCCCTCGGTGAACTTCATGATGTTCCCCTTGTGGACGAGCGTGACGCTCTTGCGCTTGTGGCGGACGGCGTAGGCGATCGCCGCGCGGATGAGGCGCTCGCTCCCCTCCTTCGAGACCGGCTTCAGGCCGAGCGCGACCGTCTCGGGAAAGCGGATTTTCTTGTACGAGGCGGGGAACTCCTTCCGGAGGAACTCCAGGACTTTCTTCGTCTCGGGGCTGCCTTCGGCGAATTCGATCCCCGCGTAGATGTCCTCGGTGTTCTCCCTGAAGATCACCATGTCCACCGATTCGGGATGTTTCACCGGAGAGGGCACCCCATGGAACCAACGCACCGGCCGCAGGCAGACGTACAGGTCGAGGATCTGCCGCAGCGCGACGTTCAACGAGCGAATGCCGCCGCCGACGGGCGTCGTCAGAGGCCCCTTGATGCCCACGAGGTGCTTTCGGAACGCGTCGAGGGTCTCGTCGGGCAGCCAGCTCCCGGTCTGGTCGAAGGCCTTCTGGCCCGCCAGCACCTCCATCCACTGGATCTTGCGCGAAGCGCCGTAAGCCTTCGCGACCGCCGCGTCAAAAACACGCACCGACGCACGCCAGATGTCGGGCCCCGTGCCGTCCCCTTCGATGTAGGGGAGGATCGGGTGGTCGGGGACGGTCATGCGGCCGTCTTTCAGGGTGATGGTTTCGCCTTTGGGGTCCGTCATCGTTGGGGCTCCTCGTCCGATCCGCGCAAGCGGCTCGAAGACCGGTAGGGAAAGATGTCGACGACCTCGCCACGATGGTGGAGGTCTTGCATGCGACGCCAGAAATCAACGTGCAACAGTTCCTCGTGGTGGGCGAGGAAGGTGTGGAGAAGGTCCTTCCGAAGCCCGAGAAACGAACGGAACTCCTCCGGGAAGATGTCCCGCTCGCCGACGTAATACCACGGCTCGGACGAGACTTCTTCGAGATCGGTTCTGGGTTGCGGGAGCTCCCGGAAGTTGCACTCGGTCAGCAAGCACAGCTCGTCGTAGTCGTAAAAGATCAGCCGCCCATGGCGCGTGACGCCGAAATTCTTGAGCAGCATGTCGCCGGGGAAGATGTTGGTCGCCGCGAGGTCCCGGAGCACCTGCCCGTACTCGACGATCGCCTCGCGAGCGGGTTGGAGCTCGGCCGTGCGCAGGTAGACATCCAGTGGCCGCAGGCGGCGTTCGGTGTACAGGTGACGGATGACGACGCTGTCCCCGCGAAACTCCACGGCCTCGGTCGCCACGTGTTTCAACTCTTGGAGCAGCTCGTCGGAGAAGCGCGATCTGTCGAACTCCAGGTGCTCGAACTCTTGGGCGTCCACGAGCCGTCCCGCGCGGTCGTGCCGGAAGACCAATCGGTACTTGTCGCGGACCTCCTGGTGGGTGACCGTCTTCGGGTAGTCGAACCGGTCCTTGATCACCTTGAAGACGACGTCGAGCCCGGGGAGCGTGAACACGCTCATGACCATGCCGCGCTGCCCGGGCGCGATCTCGAAGCGATCGTCGGTCGTTTCCAGATGGCGAAGCATCGACCGGTAGAGCAGGGTCTTCCCGTGCTTGTTGCAGCCGACCGCGTTGTAGAGCTCCGCGATCGGCTTCCTGGGCATGATCGCCTTCAGGAACGCGACGGTCTCGTGAGGCCACTCCATCTCCACGAAGAAGTACGAGCGCGCGAAACTGAACACGATGCTCACGTCGTTTTCGTCCAGGAGGACGGCGTCGACGACGATCTTTCCGCCGGGGTTCGTGAGCGCCAACACCAGAGGGACGTCGCCCCGGTCGGTTTCGACCCGGCCCACGAGATAGGCGGCCTTGCCGCGGAAGAAGACCGGGCGGGCCAGCTCCACGGCACGAACCTCGCGCGCATCGAGCCGATCCTCCATGGCGATCGCGATCTTGCCGGCGTCGCCGTCGGCATCCTCCCAGTCGCAAGCGAATCGGTACGCTTCGAGGATCTCGCGGACCAGCCGGCGTAGCGAGCCGGCGCGCGGGAAGCGCACGGTCGCGGCCTCGGTCCGGGGGATCGGCGGAGAGACCGTCCCCGACGAGATGAACTCCACGGCCGGATCCACTCCGATGGTGTGGAAGAGCTTCCGCGTGAACGAATTGAAAAAAGACTCGGCCAGCTCGACGTCGCCCCGCGAGGCGATCACCTCCGCGTACGCGCCACGAAGCGCGGTCCACGTCGGCCGGTCGTCGATACGGGTGTCGAGCAGCTCGCGGAGCTTCACGAGGCCCGCGCCGACCGCATCGGCATAGAGATCGAACCGGAGCGCCGCGTCGTGCTGGACGCCGTGCCAATTCGCCGACTCGAAGTGCGCCCTTGCGTTTCTCGTCACATCGCGAAAACCCTCGACGTAGCCGCGAAACGAATACGCGATGATGGCGGCGCCGCGCTCTACGAGAATTCGCTCGTGGTTGTCGCTCATGGGGATACCGGCCGGAGAGTCTACAGGGGGCATTCGACTTTTTCCCACTACACTCTCGGGATCGGAGGACTCCGTCATACGATTTGCGATCCCTCGG
>JANMVW010000169.1:0-12584 GCA_031393555.1 Acidobacteriota bacterium | reverse complement strand
CACCTCCACGCAAAGCGACCCCGGCCCGGCCCAAGGGCGCGCCACGATCTGGATGGTCCCGACGCCATGAACGGCCGCGACGGCGTTGTCGATCAGGTTGATGAGCGCCCGGCGCATCTGATCCGCGTCGACGCTCACGGCCCCCAGGCCGCCGTCGACGCGGACGTCCCAGACCACGCCCTGATGGACACCATAAAGCGCCACCACCGACCGGACGATTTCGCCGAAATCCACCCGCGCGGGAGAAAGCGCGGGCATTCGGGCGTAAAGGGAAAATTCGTCGACGAGCGATTTCAGACCCTTCACCTCCCGCTCGATGGTCGCGGTCGCGTCGAGCACGACCTCCCCGAGGTCCGCGGCCCGCTCATCCCACTTTTTCCTGAGACGCTGCGCGGCGAGCTGGATCGGCGTGAGCGGGTTTTTGATCTCGTGGGCGACCCGGCGCGCCACTTCGCGCCAGGCGGCGAGGCGCTGGGCCTCGAGCAGATCGGTCAGATCCTCGACCATGACGAGCGTTCCGAGATCGTCCCCCTTCGCGCCGCGCAGCGGCGACACGTGCACCGAAACCGAGAGGGACGCCCCGCCGCGATCGAGAACCAAACCGCGCCGCATGTCCCGTCCGCCCCGTGACGCCGCGTCGTCGAGCAGCCGCGCGAGGGGAAGGAGACCCGCGCCCTCGAGGGCCGACCGGAGATCGTCTCCGGGGTGAACGGGAAGTCCCATCATGGACAAGACGGCGGGGTTGGCCGTGGTGACCCGGCCCTCGCGATCGAGGGACAGCACCGCCGTTCCGAGCTGCGCGACGAGCGTTTCGATGTAGCGCCTCCGCTCGTCGAGCGCCTGGTTGGTCCGACGCAGGTCCACCGTGCTGCGGGTGATCACCTCCCGGCTCTCCTGGAGTTGTCCCGCCATCTCGTTGAACGCATCGACCAGTTGGCCGACTTCGTCACCCACATTGGTCAAAACACGCACGCCGAGATTACCGGCGGAGATTTCGCGTGACGCCGAGGCCATCTGCTCGAGCGGCACGGTGATCCGGCGAGAAACGTAGAATCCGATCCACGAGGCCACGAAGACGATCGCAAGACCGACGAGCGCGAGGACCGAGTAGTAGAGCCGAAGGACCTCGCGGCGATCGGCGCGGAACTTGGACGACGCGCGGTCCGCGGCGTCGATCTTCTCGAGGAGAGTCTTCAGGTCCGATCGAACGACGACTCCGGCCACCGCGGCCCCGCGCCCCGGGACGCGCGGGTCGACCGGGGCCGCGCCGACGAGCAAGACCACCGCGCCCGCGGGCTCCTGGTCGAATACCGGAGTTCCGGTGCGCGCCGCCACCGCGCCCGCGCGGCGCACCGCACGTCCCACGACCTCGCGCGAAAGGCCGGCCGAACCGGGACCATCGGCGACATCGGTAAAACTGGCCCCCCCGTCGAGGACGAACCCCGACACGTCGAACCCCTCGCGTTGACGCCACTGGATGGTGACGACGCGGAGGGCGTCGTCCGGAGCGGCGGCGGGGACGGCCGCCAGCTCCGCCGCCAAAAACTTGGCGTGATCGAGCAGACGCGACTCCTCCCGCCGTCCCGCATCCTTGGCGATTTCCTTGGCGAGCCGAGACACCTCTTCCACGGGCGTCTTGATCAGGTCTTCCACGGTCGTCTTGATGAACGCACCCGCCCCGAACGACAGAAGGAATGCGGGGAGGAGCACGAGCGCGAGAAAGAAAAAGACGAGCTTCGTCCGGAGGCGTGCGCCCAGGACGCCTCGCTTGCGATCAACGATGAGTCGAACGAGATTCCTGATGAGAATGCCGACGAAAGCCAGAGCAAGAACAACAATGGCGAGCGTCAGGACGGTCAGGAGGTACGGGCTCGCCGCGATCCTCGGACCGGCCTCCGCGACGCGGATGCTCGAGCGATAGAAACCCCAAAGCCCCCCCAGGGAGAGAACGCCCAGGGCGCTCCACTGGAGGGTCCGCCGGATCCGGCTCAAGCGACCGCTCCCGTCACGGCGCCGGGCTCTCCGCCGCTGCGTCGGCCCAGGGCGCCAGATACCAGGCATCCCCGGCGTCAGCGATCGTGCGAGCCAAGCGTGCGTGCAGGTCGTGGCCCGCGCGATAGGCCACGACGTGGCCGCGCAGAGGCCGCCCCAGAAGCGAGAGATCGCCCGTGAGGTCCAGCATTTTGTGGCGCACGAATTCGTCGTCGAAACGGAGCGGCGGGTTCAAGATCCCGGCCTTTCCGATCACGACGGCGTTGTCGAGGGATCCGCCCAAGGCGAGCCCACGCCCCCGGAGCGCCGCAATCTCGTGCTCGAAGGTAAAGGTCCTCGCTGGAGCCAGTTTTTCCGCGAACTGATCCGCCCGCCACAACGACGCGGTCAGCTCCTGGTAGCCCAGGGCCGAGTGATCGAAGTCGATCGCGTACGTCACGCGGTACTCCGTGCACGGGTGCACCGAGATCCGTTTGTCGTCGTGCGTGACGGTCAGCGGCCGGGTGATGTGAAGGTACTGGCGGGCGAGGTCGTGCTCTTTGAATCCCGCCGCGAGAATCCCCTCCACGAACGGCTTCGCCGAGCCGTCGAGGATCGGCGCCTCCGCGGCGTCGAGCTCGATGTCGAGGTCGTCGACTTGCATCGCGTACAGAGCGGCCATCAGGTGCTCGATCGTGCTCACCGTGGCGCCGTCTTTTTGGAGGACCGTGGCGTAGAAGCTCGGCCCGGCATTTTCTATGAGCGCCGGAATCCGGATCCCGCCGAGATCGGCGCGCACGAAGACAATCCCGGAATTCGGCGGCGCGGGTCGAAGGCGGAGGCGCACGGAGACCCCCGTGTGAAGCCCGATGCCCGCCGTAGCCCACTCCGAAGCGAGGGTTCGTCTCTTTTTCATCGGCGCTCCGTTGACCCCATCGTCGTCATCATGGTACAAGAGCGCACTCCCCGGGGTGGCCTGAGCCCGGGTTCAAGAAACATTGAGCCGCGACGACCACACGACCCGCTCCGAGTCGCCGAACCGGCGCTCAGGACAACCTGTGCCTCGCCGCATGAAAAAAGCGGGCGATGGACCCGCGTCCGCCTCCAAGGTCGCCGTGACCGGGGAAGCCGCCCTCTTTCTCGAGGAGGGAATAGCCCGTTTCGGGTCGGGTGACGTCCAGGGGGCGATCACGGCGTGGACGCGTGCGGTCGCGCTCGATCCAACGCTCGCGGAGGCTTGGTTCGATCTCGGCACCGCTTATGCCGACCTGAGCGATCTCGACCAGTCGGCCCGCTGCTATCGCTCGGCCGTCGAGCTCCAGCCGGAAGTCCATCAGTCCTGGTACAACTTGGGCTTCACCTGCGCCGGGCGGGGAGATCTGGTGGCGGCGGCCGCCGCCTACCGCCGCGCGGCGGAGCTCAACGCGGGCGACTACGAGACCTGGTACAACCTCGGGAACGCGTATCTCGACCTCGGCCGCTGCGACGAAGCGGTCGCCGCCTACAAGACGGCGCTCGTCCAGCACGACGGCGACTACGACGTCTGGAACAATCTCGGCAACGCGCTCGTCCAGTTGGAGCGCGTCGCCGAAGCCGACGAGTGCTTTCGCCGCGCGCTCGCACTCAACCCGGCCTACGACCTGAGCTGGAACAACCTCGGAAACGTGCTCGAAGAACTGGGCGCCTTGGTCGAAGCCCAAGCGGCTTACGAGAAAGCCGTCGAGCTCGTCCCGGACCAAGCGACGTATCGGTTGAACCTCGCTTCGGTGCTCGCACGCGGAAGCGAAGACGACCGGGCGATTTTGCATCTCGCGCGAGCCCTCGAGCTCGCGCCTGAAATTAGAAGCCTTCTCCCCGGATTCGCTGAATTCCAGGGGCTGCTCGTGAGCCCTCTTCTTTTGACGGCCGACGACTAGCGGGTGACCGCCCGCTCGAGGTAACCGACGATGAGCCGCGATGCCGCGACGCTCGAGACGCTCGACCGGAAGATGGCCGAGCTGGCGAGCTTCCTCTCCCCAGCCGAGATATTCAGAGCCCTCCTCGAGGGCACCGTGGTCGGCGCCCCGCGCGCGGCCGTGTTCCTCTTGCGAGATGGACGATGGAAGGGCTGGAACTCGATCGGCTACCCGGCAAACTCGGCTCAGTCCCTTCGGCAGACGATCGCTCCGGCCGACTCGGGCTGGCTGGCGTCCTTGGCGGCCGAGGAAGACGTCCGATGGCGCTCGCTCGCGGCCGGCGAGAGCGCTCCGGACTTCGGGCAGCCGAAAGCGCTCGACGCCGTCGGGCTGCCGGTTCGCGTCGGAGGCCGAGCGGTGGCGATCCTCTTCGCCGAGCGCCAAGCGGCCGAGGCGCCCTGGTCGCCTGCGGCACTGGCGATTCTCTGCCAGGCCGCAAGGCTACGACTCGAACTCGATCTCGCCTGGCGCCGTCTCAAGACGCACGCGGGATCGACCGGAGTCCTGGACTCCCCCGTCCCGAAGATGGCGGCGGCGAAGACGCCGGTCGCGGTGGAGGTGGCAGCGACCCCATCCGTCACGCCGGCGGCGGTCGCGACCGCGACCGCGACCGCGACCGAGATCGCGCCCTGGAGCGGGTTGGCCGCGGGAACGGCCGACCCCGATCCTCGCCGAGAGGAGGCGCGCCGCTACGCCCGCCTGGTCGCCACCGACATCCGCCTTTACAACGAAGAGGCCGTCGTCGTCGGAAGGCGTGAACGCGATCTGGTCCGCCGTCTCGGGGAGCAGCTCCAGCGTGGCCGTGACGCGTTTTCTCACCGCTTTCCGGACCTCGGCCCCGACGGGATGAAGCTGCTCGACGACGCGTACGTGCAGGTCCTTGCCGGAGGCGACTCCTCGCTGATCTAGACCGCCGTCACCGTCGTTTTCCCGGCACTGGACACCGCATGCGTCGTACCGTCACCATCACCGCCGCACTCCTCGTGGTCGCCGGAGCGGGGCTCGGTGCGTTCTGGTTCGCAAAACGGACGGTCCGATGGAACGACGCGCGGACGATGCCGCCGCCGCTTGCGGCCGCCGTACGTGCCTACGCCAAGGGCGACACCTCCGGCGGGCTCTTGTCGGTGAGGGAACTGCTCCGGCGCTACCGCGCCCCGGCCTGGGAGGCTCGCGCGCGGGTTTTGGCCGCCGCGCATTTGGCGCGCGACGGACGCGAGCGCGAGATCGTGGACCTCCTTCCGAAGGACCTCGCGACGGATGACCCGCTCAGGACGCACGCCCTGCTCCTGCGGGCGCGCGGCTGGCTCGCCCGCGGTGCGACCGATCGGGCCGCGGAACTCGCCGCTCGCGCGGCCTCGTCACCCGGTTATCCGGAGGCGGGGGAAGCCCACTTGACACGAGCGCAAGCGCTCGACGCGGGCGGAGCCTGGTCCCAAGCGCTGCTCGCCCTCGACGCGGCCGACAGCGCGGCGGCCTCGATCGCGGCAGGTCGAATCGCCGTGAATCACGGCGACCGCGCGGGCGCCCGTCGCCGCCTTGCAGGCGCTCTGCTCGGCGCCAGCGTCACGGACGACGTGGACCGGCTTCGGGAGGCCATCGAAGAGCTGCTCCCCGACCCGAGTGCGCGCCTGACCTCGTCCGAGCGACCGCGACTCGCGGAACGCGCACGGCACTGGCTCGAGGAAGGCCGCGCGAAAACCGCCCTCGACATGCTGCGACTCGTCCGTCCCGCCGGCGCCCCATCGGCCGCAACGCCCGCCGAGGCCCTCATCGAAGCGGAGGCTTTGCTGAAACTCGGACGCAACGACGAGATGGGGGTGTTTCTCGCCCGCGCCCGCCAGGGGGACGCGGGTTTCGGAGACGGGGCCCGCTATCTCGAGGCCCGCCGGGCGGCGGCTGCGGGGAATGTGGCCGCCTATCGCGCGGGGCTCAATGCGGTGGCCCTTCACGCGGCGCCGCCGTGGCGCGAACGCGCCCTGCTCGACCTGGCTCGGGGTGGCGAAGGCGTGCCCAGCGCCAAGACGCTTCAGGCCTACCAGCGCTACCGCCTCGCCGCCGGACAACGCGCCGACCCGCTGGCGCTTCTGCGCGAGGGCTGGGCGGCGTACGATCTCGGGCGCTACGCGGAGGCGGACGCCGCGTTCGCCCGCGCGCTCGCACGCTCCGACGCGCCCGACGGTGTCCTCGTGACGGCGACCTACTGGAGGGCACGGATCGCCGACGCCGCGGGGCGTTCCGCCGAGGCGCGCGCGAGCTATGCCTCGATCGCCGACACGTTCGGGAATCATTACTACGGCGTCCTCGCCGCGAAACGGTTGGGACGGCCCCTCCCCGCCGCCCCGCCCGACGCGCGGCGCGTCGACGATCCGTCGGCGCTTCCGGGCGCCGCAAAGTGGATGGCAGCGGCCCGCGCCTTCGTCTCGGTCGGCCTCTGGGACGAGGCGGCACCCTACTATCGCTTGGCGGTTCGGGATGCGGGTGCCCAGAGCCCCGCGGTGGCCCTCGAAGCCGCGGACCATGCCAGGAACGCAGCCGCCCTCTCGGAGGCGATCGGCTTCGCGCAAGATGCCGCGCATGATCGCGATCGCACGCCTGCTAAGGACCTCCCGCGCGGCCTGTGGAGGCTTCTCTATCCGGCCACGTTTGCCGAGCCCCTGACCCGCGCTGCTCGAGAGGCCGGGCTGGATCCCAACCTCGCCGCCTCCGTCGCTTTGCAGGAGAGCGCTTTCAACCCGCTCGCGGTTTCGTCGGCCGGGGCGCGTGGGCTGCTCCAGGTCATGCCGGCGGTCGGCGCGGAGCTCGCGCAATCATCGGGCCTGCGGCGGTTCTCGCCCTCCGACCTGTTCGACCCGGCGATCAACGCGACGCTGGGATGCAAGCACCTTCAAGAGTACCGGCGCCGGTTCGGTTCGATCCCGAGGGCGCTTGCCGCTTACAACGGCGGCCCCTCGCGAGTCGAGCGCTGGAGTGTTGCGAACCACCCGGACGACGACGAGCGCTTCGTGGAACGGATCCCCATTCCCGAAACGCGCCTGTACGTCAAACGCGTGCTCGCGGGCGCACGCATGTACGCCATCGCGTGGCCCGACGGCCTCGGCGCCGATTGAGGCGGATCCGGAGGGGACGGTCCTCTCCGGATCCGCTTCAGTCACGTTTGAAGACGCGATCGCGGGCCTGTCGTAGCCGAGCCTTCAGCGCTTCCAGGATGCGGAGCGCCAGCGGAGAATGGCTGCTCAGGATCGCGAGTCCCGCGAGGATGAACAGGACGCCTTGGAGCACCGGAAGGAACAACCCGACGATTCCCAAAACGATCAAGGAGAGGCCCGCGATCCAATCGAAGACCTTGCGGGCGCGCGAGACCGGCTTCACGCGCCGGTCACCGTCGCCTCGGGATCGAGCACCCCCTCGAAGACGAAGCGTGCATCGCCGATCAAATACGCCCGCACGACGCGCGTCCCGTCCCCGGGAAGCCTCACCGTGAGCTCCGTGCCGCTGCGCGGCACGACGACCACCGTCTCTTGCGCCCCGGCCAGCCGCGCCGCATACGCCACGGCAACGGCCCCGGTGCCGCACGACAATGTCTCGTTTTCGACGCCGCGCTCCCACGTCCGGACATGAACACGTCCGCCCGCGTCGGTCTCCACGAGATTGACGTTGGCGCCCGATGGGCCGAGCGCCTGGTGACGACGCAGCGGCGGGCCGACGCGTTCCAACGGGTAGCTGGCCAATCCGACGACCGGGATAACAACGTGAGGGACCCCGGCCACGACCCACCGGCCGCGATACGTTCCCGAGGCCTCGTCCAGAGCAATCTCTCCCAGGTCTTCAGGTGGGGGCAGCGTAAGGCTCACGACGGGGCCGTCGACGACGGCTTGGACCTCGCCGACCGAAGTCAGAAGCGTCATCGAACCCGGCGCGGCGTCACGCGTCGCGGCGTAACGCGCGGCGCAACGGCTTCCGTTTCCGCAAAACGCCTCGCCACCATCCGGGTTGAAAAACACCACTCCGAAGCGACCGGGCCCACCGGCTGAAACGACGAGCACTCCGTCCGCGCCGACCGACATTCCGCGGCGGCACACCGCACGCACCCACGCAGCGCGGTCACCGGCAAGCGCTTCCCACGCGCGCGCATCGAGGACCACGAAATCGTTCCCGGCACCGGACATCTTCGTGAAAGGGACGTGGACGCTCATCGCGCCCCCGGCGCCGTTCCCGGCTCGGCGGCGACGCGCACTTCCACTTCGGTCGACGGGCCGCTCTCGTTCGGCACGTCCGCGCGATCGATCGCGGTGACGCGGTAGCGGACGACCGTGTCGGGGGCCACCCCGGCGTCGAGATACGAGGGCTGCCGCACGATCGCTGTGCCGACGGGCGCAAAACCCGTATCGCCCGACTGACGGTAGACCCGGTAGCCGTCGATATCGTTCTCCGGGCCCGGATTCCAAAACAGGCGGACGGCGCTCCCTTCCTGTACGGCCACGAGTCCTAGAGGCGGCGCCGGCGCGAAGTGATCGGATGCGTCGACCACCGCCTCGTTCGAAGAAACGCTCTCGCGGTACGGGGGGCCGTCCGCGGACACCGTACGCACCACGTAACGGTAGGTCTTGCCGGCTTCCACCGTCGTGTCGAGGTCGTCGGTCGTGGTGAGGGGCTGCACGTTGAGCGGGCGCTCCGACAGCGTTCCTTCCGAAGGTCTGCGATAGACGTTGTAGGTCGCGCCGGTCGCGCCCTCGGCCGCCTCCCACGTCAACCGGACTCCGTCGGCGCTCGCCTGCCCGGCCAGAGCGCGCGGCGCGCCGGCGGGTTTCACCATCGCCAGGTCCTTGGCGACCACGAGCGGCGAAGGGCGCCCTCGCCGGTCGCGAAGGCGCGCGCCGTACCGCAGGGTCCAGCCGATCCCGCGATCGGCGAGCGCCGTGATCGATGGATCGTAGAGCACGAGGCGATCTCCCGGCTTCCCGTAACCGGCCTCCACGACCAACACGACGTCGCCGCGCACGCGAATAGCGTCGGGCTCTTCCGGAGGCGTGCGTCCGGGCGGGTACGCCACGCGCAGGATTTCGATCGTTTGGACCGCCTGCGACGGACCGCCACCTCGCGTCTTGGGAACCGTCAGAGCGATTTCGGCGCGGTCGCCGATCTGGCGCGCCTCGACGGCGGACGCCGGCAACGGGCCCCGCGGAGCGGGAGGCTGCAGTGGCCCGATTTTCCCACACGCCAGCACGAACGCGGCCGCGCTCGCGATCACTATCGATGTCCGAATCGACCGATTCTGCTCCGTCACGAGACCCTCCGGACGCCCTCAGTGTAGCCCGTGCCCCGGAAAGGTGTTGCATACTGAGGCCCCGCTTGCGCCGGTCGACGGAGCACGCCGCGACGATCGAACCGGAGCCAAGGACCCGTCATGCTCCTCACAGCATCGCTGCTGCTCGTTGCCGTCGCCCAGGGCCCCTCCGCGCCCGCCGAGATATTTGAACTGACCGTCGGCGGCTCCCCCTTCGCGACCGAGGAGTTCCGCCGTGCCGAAGGGCCCGACGGGATCGTGCTCACAGGCAAGGTCTCGTTGAAGATCCCGGGGGCCGGAGACGCGGTCCTTTCTCAGAATTTGAAACTCGCGCGCGATGGCCATCCGCTCTCGTACGCCCTGGACATCGACGCTCCCGGCCAGCAGCTCGTCCTTCAAGCGCTCGAAACGGCGAGCGGATACGCGTTTTCCCTGACGCCGAAGGGCGCCAAGGAACCGGCGAAGACGGCCGAGGTCTCCGGCCAGGCGCCGGTGTTCGTCCTCGACAACGCTTTCGCCTCCCACCTCGATGCCTTCACCCGCTCTCTCGTGCTTCTTGGCGCCGGACAGGAGCGCGCGCTCACCGCGCTCGTTCCGCAGGTGCTCCAGGCCATTCCCGCATCCGTCAAGCGCGGAGCCGACGGCAAGGGCTCGCAAGGCGGGTTGCCGGTCGCGACGCGATCGTATCGCCTGGTCGTCGCGAACGTCGCCACGGAGCTCATCGTGCGGGCCGATGACGGTGCGTTGCTGCGAGCCGAGGTCCCGGTGCAGCAGGCGATCTTGAAACGGCCGGGATTCGAGTTGGCCGCCGTGGCGCCCACGGCGGGCGCTCTCGGTTCCGGAGCCGACCCGCGCGAAAAGGCGCTCGAGGTCAAGGGGTCGGCGGGCCACTTGCCCGCGGTTTTGCTCCTGCCGAAGTCCGACACGCCGGTTCCGGCCGTCGTGTTCCTCTCCGGTTCCGGTCCCAACGACAAGGACGAAACCATCGGGCCGAACAAGCCCTTCGCCGACCTCGCGAGAGGCCTGGGGGATCGAGGGATCGCCACGTTGCGCTTCGATAAGCGGACCTTCGCGATCAAGGACAAGAGCCAATTCGCCGGCGTGCAACTCAAGGATGAGTACTACGACGACGCCGCGGTGGCCCTCGCGCTGCTTGGCGCCCACCCCGGGATCGACCCAGCGCGGATCTTCGTGCTCGGGCACTCGGAAGGCGCGATGGTCGCCCCGGTCGTGGCGTCCGCTTTTCCAGGAACGCGCGGGATCGTGATGATGGCGCCCGGCGTGCGGCCCATCGACGTGATGCTCATCGACCAAATGGAATTCGGCGCACGGCTGACCGGGCGTGACGCGGACGAGATCGCGGAGCAGACCAAGAGGCTGACCGAGACTTTCGCGGCGATTCGCGATCCCGAAAAGAAGGACACGCCTCCCTTCATGGGAGCGCCCGCGGCCTACTGGCGCGAGGTCATCGCCTTGGACGTGCCCCAGCGGGTTCGCGACTCCAAACTCCCGATCCTCGTGCTTCAGGGCGACGAGGACATCCAGGCGCGCAAAGTCGCCGATTTCGAGCTCCTCAAGACACGCGCCGGCACGTCCGATGGCCGTGTGACCTACCGCAGCTTCGCCGGGCTGAACCATCTCTTCATGAAGGTCGAACGGGAATCGACCGGCGCGGAATACGGGATTCCGGGGCACGTCGACCCTTCGGTCATCGCCGCGATCGCCGACTGGATCCTCCTGCGTTGACGAAAGGGGCGGTCCCGCGGGCTTAGAAATCGCCGCGGCGGTTATTCGGGCGATCCCGTCATATGGCGCGCGTCCGCGATCCACCCACCCATGACGACGATGGAGGCCGCACTTGCCGAGATTCATGCCGAGGCCTTTGGTTGGGCGCTGGCGTGCTGCCATCGCGACCGGTTCCTCGCCGAGGAGGTCCTGCACGTGGCGTACGTGAAGGTGCTCGACGGGAGCGCGAGGTTCGACCAAAGGTCGAGCTTCAAGACGTTCCTGTTCGGCGTGATCCGGAAAACCGCGATGGAACAGCGCCGCGCGAGCTGGCTTTCCGCTCATCGGCTGGCGCGGTGGTTCACCGTGCGGCCGGCGCCGGCGCCGGTGGCCGACCCCGAGGCGATCTCGTTGCGGTCCGAGCGGGCCCGCGCCCTGACGGTGGCGCTCACTCGTCTGTCGGTCCGTCAACGCGAGGTGCTGCACCTCGTTTTCTCCCAGGAGTTGACGATCGAACAAGCCGCCGAGGTGCTTGGCATCACGATCGGCTCCGCGCGTCAGCACTACGAACGCGGCAAGGCGCGCCTCCGCGAGCTGCTCCCGAGAGAGGCGCACCGATGAAAGCGAGCGACGACCGGGATCTCCGCGAGAGTTTCGCGGCGTTGCGCGACGAGGACGCGGCGGGAACTCCACCGTTTTCACGCCTGCTGCGCGGTGGTGCGGCCCAACCCACGGCGCGCCTCGTGCGGTGGATTCCGGTCGCCGCGCTCGCCGCCGTGGCGGCGGTCACCGCGGTTTCGCTCTTGAGCGTGCCCCGCGGGGCACAGCTCTCGATCGAAGAGGCGATCACGCAGGCGCAATCGCTTTCGTCCTGGACCGCGCCGACGGATGAGTGGCTGACGCTCTCCGGCCTCGAAATCCCGGATTCCGTTCCCTCACTCTCGTTGTCGTCCGTAACGCTCCCCGAGGAGCACGACGCAGCCACAACACAAGGAGACACCCGATGAAGCGACTCGCGACCTTGACCTGCTCACTTGTCTTCGCGACGGCGGCCCTTGCCGGGCTCGGCGGCGGCCCCGGCGGCAAACCCGGCATGGGTGGTCACCGCATGGGCGGCCCCGGTATGGGGGGATCGATGGACCACAACCTCTTTCCTCCGGAGTTCGTCCTTCAGAACCAGCTGGCTCTCGGCCTGAGCGCCGAGCAAGTCGTCGCGATCAAGAAGCAGATCGGAGAGACGCAGGGCCGCTTGCTCGATGCCAAGATCGAGCTGGGCCGCGTGACCGAGCAGCTTCGAGCCGCCCTCGAAAGCACCAAGGTCGACGAGGCGGCGGCGCTGAACCTTGCCGGGCAGGCGATGGACCTTGAAAAACAGGTCAAAACGGCCCACCTCGGCCTCATGATCCGCGTGAAAAACGTGTTGACGGAACAGCAGCAGGACAAGGCCCGCGCGCTGAAGCCGCAGCGTACGACGAGACCGCAGGATGACGGCAAGGAGTAACGGGACGTTGATCTTGAACCCTCTGAGGCTGGCTGCCGGTATCGCGGTCTTCGCGGCAGGGCTCGCGGCACCCGTTGCGGCCCAGCAGACGACGGTCGGCCTTTTTCTGGACGACCCGAGGGCGTACCCCGGATACACGCTTTTCTCT
>JANMVW010000130.1:0-6240 GCA_031393555.1 Acidobacteriota bacterium | reverse complement strand
GGGGTCAGGTCTCCCATTGATTCATTCGCGTGACGCGAATGAATCAATGGGAGACCTGACCCCAAAACGGCTTTGTCTATCCTTTGAGACTCGGCCCCCGCCTGCTAAGATCCGCCTCCCTTTTGCGATCATGGAGGTTCGGGTGCACTCCCCGGAACCGTACATTGGCCTCCTCGTCCATCTCGTTCTTTGCTTGTCGTTGGGCGTAGGCCTCATCGTCGCAGCGATGCTCGTCCGGAATCGGGTCAAGACGAGTCGCCCTGCCAAGCACGACACCTACGAATGCGGCGAGGAGCCGTTCGGTCCCGCCTGGCGGCCGACCTCCGTCGGCTTCTACCTGATCGCGCTCGTCTTCATCCTGTTCGACGCCGAAGCGGCGTTTCTCTTCCCCTGGATCCAGGCGCTTCGCGTAGCAGGGGCCCCGGCGTTTTGGGGGATGGTCGTCTTCCTCGCGGTCCTCTTCCTCGGGTGGGTCTACGCCTGGCGGAAGGGCGACCTCAACTGGTCGCGCTGATGGCCGACCCGCTGCTTCCCGTCGTGGGCCAGCCCGTCCCCGCAGCCTCAGGGACGTCGCTCGAGGACATCTCCGAAGAAGTCGTGCGGTTCCCCGGCGGCGGCATCGCGATGCTGCGCTCGGATGCGCTGTTCCACTGGGCTCAAAAATCAAGTCTGTGGCCGCTCACCTTCGGCTTGGCCTGCTGCGCGATCGAGATGATGGCCACGTTCGCCGGCCGATTCGACCTCGACCGCTTCGGCATGATCCTGCGCCCGACACCGCGCCAGAGCGACGTGATGATCATCGCGGGGACGGTCACGATCAAGATGGCACCTCGCATCCGCACCCTGTACGACCAGATGCCGCACCCCAAGTGGGTCATCTCGATGGGAAGTTGCGCGAATTCGGGGGATCACTATCGCAACGTGTATTCCGTCGTCCCCGGAGTCGATCACGTGATCCCGGTGGACATCTACGTCGCCGGCTGCCCGCCGACCCCCGAGGCCCTGATGGAAGGGATCTTCGCGCTTCAGAAGAAGATCATGGAGGGGGATCGTGCCGGCGCCTGAGATCGTCGCCGCCCTGGCAACGCGGTTTTCCGCGACCCCCTTCGCGCTCGGGGTCGAAATCCCGGCGGCTCAACTCCTCACCGCGTTGCGGGCACTGCGCGATTCCCACGGGTACCGCTACTACGTGCTCGGCACCGGGACCGAGGGGGCCGCGGCGTTCGAAGTCACCCACGCGGTGCGCAACCTCGAAAGCAACGACACGCTGTTCGTCAAGGTCTCCGTCCCCAAAGACGCCCCCGAGGTCGACTCGATCGCCTTCGTCTACGCGGGCGCCGAGTGGCAAGAACGAGAGATCTGGGACTTGCTCGGCGTGTCCTTCAAGGCCCACCCCGACCTGCGGCGGATCCTCATGCCCGACGAATACCAAGGACACCCGCTGCGCAAGAGCTTCGCGATGGATACGCCGTGGGGTTATCGCCCGGCGACGGCGCCCGCCCCCGAGGCCGCATCGTGAGCGGCGGACCGATCGAAGTCGTCGAACGGGACTTCGGCGAACTCGCCCTCAACATGGGCCCGCAGCACCCGTCGACGCACGGCGTGCTCCGACTGATCCTGCATCTGTCGGGAGAGACGGTGATCAAGGCCATCCCGGTGATCGGGTACCTCCACCGCGGCGTCGAGAAGCTCTCGGAACATCTCGCCTACGACCAGCTCGCCCCCGTCTACGAGCGAGACGACTACCTGGCCCCAACGGCGAACTCCAACGCGTACGTGCTCGCGGTCGAGAAGCTGGGCGGCATCGCGGTCCCGCGGCGCGCCCAGTGGCTGCGCGCGTTCGTCTCGGAGTGGCAGCGCGTCTCGTCGCATCTGGTCTGGCTCGGGACGTTGGGGCTCGACCTCGGCGGAGCGCTGGGTGGCGGCACCACTCTCTATATGTATTGCTTCAGGGAGCGCGAGAAGATCCTCGACTTTCTCGAGGAGCTGACCGGCACGCGGTTCCACACCAACTACAACCTGGTCGGCGGCGCGCGCTACGACCTCGACGCCGCCATGGTCGCGAAGTCGAACGCGCTGGCCGGTTCGATTGATGCGGCTCTGCCCGAGCTGTGGTCGATGTCGGGTGGGAACCCGATTTTTCAGGAGCGCACCAGAAACGTCGGGGTGATCTCCAAGGACCTCGCGATGGGCGTCGGGATCACCGGCCCGACGCTGCGCGCCTCGGGGATCAACTACGACGTCCGGAAGGCTTCGCCCTACGACGCCTACGGAGAATTGCCGTTCACGGTCGTCACGAGGACCGCCGGCGACGCCGAAGCGCGCTTCCAGGTGCGCATGGACGAACTCGCCGTCTCGCTGAAACTCGTCAGGACGATCGTCGAGGGGCTGCCCGCGGGTCCGATCTTCACGAGGAAGCCGCTCAAGAACCCGAAGGCAACCAAACTCCCGAAGGGCGAGGTCTACGCCGCCGTCGAATCGCCGCGCGGCGAGTTGGGCTTCCACATCGTCTCCGACGGGACCGCCAAGCCCTACCGCCTGAAAATCAACGCGCCGTCGTTCAAGAATCTCCAGATCGTCCCCCACATCCTCCCCGGGGGGCTCGTGGCGGACGTCGTCGCGATCTTGGGTTCGCTCGATCCGGTGCTCGGGGACGTCGATCGATGAGCGCGCTTTTGAACGGCTGGACCGGAGCGGTCCTCCTCTCCGGAATCGTCATCGGGGTCGCGATGACCTGCGTCGCCTACATGACGTGGCTCGAGCGGAAGTTCGTGGCCCGCATGCAAAACCGGATCGGGCCGTACGAGGTCGGGTTTCCCCACGGCTGGCTCCAACCGCTCGCCGACGTTGCGAAGCTCCTCGTCAAGGAAGACATCACACCGCGTGCCGCCGACAAGATCTTGTTCAACCTGGGGCCGATCCTCGTCGTCGTCCCGGCGCTCGTCGGATTCGCGTTCCTGCCCATCGGCCGCGATCTGGCGATCGTCGACCACCCCTACTCGTTTCTTTTCTTCACCGCGTTCGCCTCGTTGACGCTGCTCGGGGTCTTCGCCGCCGGCTGGTCGTCGAACAACAAGTACGCGCTGATGTCGGCGCTGCGCATGGTCGCGATGGCCGCGTCCTACGAAGTCCCGCTGATCCTGTCGCTCCTGATCCCGGCGCTCCTGACCGGGTCGTTCCAGTTGACCGCGGTCGTCGAGGCGCAGCGGGGTCTGTGGTTCATCGGCTACCCGGTGATCGGCCAACTCGCCTTCGGGATTTTCCTGCTGTGCGCCCTGGCCGAGGGGAACAAATCGCCCCTCGACATCTTGGACGCCGAGTCCGAGTTGGTCGCCGCGTACAACGTCGAATACTCCGGGGTCAAATTCGCCTTGTTTTACGCCGGTGAGTACGCGCACACGCTCGCGATCTGCGGCCTCGGCGCGACGGTGTTTTTCGGCGGCTACCTGGGCCCGGCGTTTCTCCCCGGATTCGTCTGGCTGACGGGCAAGTGCCTCGTTTTGTTCCTCTTCATCCTCTGGATCCGCTGGAGCCTGATGCGCATGCGCATCGACCAGGCGATCCGGATCATGTGGATGTTCCTCCTCCCCGCTTCGCTCATCAATCTGCTGTTGGCTGCCTACTGGGTCGTGGGGAGGTAGCGGTGCCCTCGATCGGAACGATCGTTTTCGGAACGCTGGCGTCGATGCGGATGACGCTGCGCAACGTTTTCCGTCCGATCAACACGATCCCCTACCCGAGAAAGAAGCGGCCGATCCCCGGCCAATGGCGGGCGGGCTCGTTCGCTCTGACCTTCGACCCGAAAACCGGCGAGGAAAATTGCATCGGCTGCCGCCTGTGCGAGTACATCTGCCCCTCCGAGATCATCAAGGTCACCCTGAGGAAGGGCGAGGCCCGGAAAAACGGAATCGGCGCCACCTTCTGCGACGTGTTCGTCCTGGACTACCAGGCCTGCATGCAGTGCGAGCTGTGCATCCAGGTCTGCCCCACGGATGCGATCGTGATGACCCGCGCGCTCGCCCCGGCATCGACGACGCGCGAAGGCCTGCTCCTGACGAAACAGCGCCTGATGCAAAATGGAGAAAAGCTCCTGGCGTCTCCGGACCTGTGCTCCGAGGCCACCCCGACCAGGATCCGCGAGTGGACCGACCCCTTGCGGGGACTCCCGAAACCGGAGGAGACGAGTTGAGAGACCTCGCCTTTTTCGGACTCGCCGCCGCCCTTCTCGCCGCGGCCGGAGCCGTCGTCACGGCCAAGAGTCTGTTCCGCGCGGTGTTTTCGCTCTCGGCTGCCCTCGTGGCGACGGCCGGGCTCTACCTGCTGCTGTCGGCTCCCCTCCTGGCGGCCGTACAAATCCTCCTCTACACGGGCGGCGTTTTGACCCTCGTGGTGTTCGCCCTCGTCGTCGCCGGCGCGAACACGGAAGGCGCCCGCTGGCGCATGCCGGTTCCCGCGGCATTCCTGTCGCTGACGGTCTTCGCGGCGCTCGCCGTCTCCGCGCGGGCGCTTCCCGACACCGCGCCCCTTCGCGGGCTCGAAAACGGGAAGGACGTCGGCCTCCTCCTCTTCCACGACTACCTCGTACCGTTCGAACTGCTGTCGGTGCTCTTGCTCGGCGCGGTGTTCGGCGCGCTCTTGCTCGCGCGCAAGGACCGACCGGAATGACGCTCACCTACCTCCTCGTCGTGGCTGCCGCCGTCTTTGCGATCGGCCTGTTCGGCGTGCTCGCGCGGCGTCACGCGATCGGCGTTTTGCTCTCCATCGAGCTGATGTTCAACGCCGTCAACCTGGCGATCGTCTCGTACGCGTGGTCGCGGGGACTGCTGGCCGGCGTCGTCCTCGTCTTGTTCGGAATCGCGATCACCGTGGCCGAGATCGCCGTCGGGCTGGCCCTGGTGCTTCTGGCCTCCCGCGTGGAGAAGAGCGTGATTCTCGACGACCTGTCGGCATTGAAGGGCTGAAGAGCATGACGGACGCGCTTCTCGTTCTGGCCGGCCCGCTCGCGGCGTTTGCGCTGCTGTCGCTGCTGCCACCGCTGAGGCGTTCCGGGACACCCGCCGCCGTGGTTTCCATCGCCGGGATCGGCGTGTCCTTGCTCGCGGCCGTGGCGTTCTTCGCCCGGGTTCACGCGGCGGGGGTTCCTTCGATCGTCGAGTTCGTCTGGGCGCCCATGACGACGGGGCCCTCGATCTCGTTCGGTTTGCTGGCCGACGGGATCTCCGCGTCGATGGCGATTCTGGTCGCGTTCGTCGCCCTGCTCGTGCAGGTGTACTCCCTCGCTTACATGTCCGAGGAGCCGCCCGCGGGATTCGGCCGGTATTACACCTACCATTCGCTGTTCGCCTTCGCGATGCTGGGGCTCGTCCTCGCGCACAACCTCCTCCAGACCTATGTGTTCTGGGAGCTGGTCGGCCTGGGCTCGTACCTGCTGATCGGCTTCTGGTTCGAAAAGCCCGCAGCCGGACGCGCCGCGTTGAAGGCGTTTTGGACAACGCGGCTGGGCGACGTCGGCTTCGCCATCGGGATCGTCGTCTTGTGGTCGTCGGCGGGGACGTTCACCTTCACCGAGTTGTTCGCCAAGGCGGACAGCGGGGTGCTCGCCGGCACGGCGTTGACGTTGGGCGTCGCCGGCATCTACCTCGGCGCCATGGGCAAGAGCGCGCAGTTCCCGTTCCACATCTGGCTTCCGGACGCGATGGAGGGCCCGACCCCGGTCTCCGCGCTGATCCACGCCGCCACGATGGTCGCCGCGGGCGTCTACCTGATGGTCAGGATCGCGCCGCTGCTCGCGCACACGCCGCAGGTAGCGACCGTCGTCTTTTCGATCGGCGTGCTGACGGCGTTCCTCGCCGCGTCGATGGCCCTCGTCGAAAACGACATCAAGCGCATCCTTGCCTTCTCGACCGTCAGCCAACTCGGCTTCATGATGGCGGCCGTAGGCGCCGGATCCGCGTCCGCAGCCTACTTCCACCTCGTCACGCACGCGTTCTTCAAGGCGCTGCTGTTCCTCGCGGCGGGCTCTTTGATCCACGCGGTGCACACCAACGACATCTTCAAGATGGGACGATTGGCGCGCGTCATGCCGATCACCTCCGCCTGCTTCGCCGCCGGCGCCCTGGCTCTTTCCGGCGTCTTCCCCACCGCGGGGTTCTTCTCGAAAGACGAGGTCTTGGCCGCGGTTTTGGCGGGAGGCCACCCGGTCGGATTCGCGATCCTCGTCCTGACGGCGGGGATGACGGC
>JANMVW010000128.1:0-2868 GCA_031393555.1 Acidobacteriota bacterium | reverse complement strand
CGGGAGCCTGACATGCGAGCCGAATATGACTTCCGCGGAGGTGTGCGGGGGAAATACGCGGCGAG
Source organism: Acidobacteriota bacterium (assembly GCA_031393555.1). Lineage (GTDB taxonomy): Bacteria > Acidobacteriota > Polarisedimenticolia > Polarisedimenticolales > DASRJG01 > DASRJG01. Next base: position 2,803 of record JANMVW010000128.1, on the reverse strand, counting down.
ATACGCGGAGGGCACGAACGTCGTGCTTCTCGAGCCGGACGTGGCGGAACTGTTTCCCGATTCGCGAACGGTGAATGATGCGCTGCGGGCCCTGGTCGCGATCGTCAATCGCCGTAGGCGACGGAAGGCTCGCCCTGCGCCTGCGACGGCACGCAAGGCCCGTCGATCGTAGGGCGAGCGCGAACACCAGCCCCGACACTGCGGTTCAGCGCGTCGTCCGTCCCGCCGGATCGAGAGATTCCCATCCGTCGATCATCAGAAGCTCGCGCGGTGTGCCCGACAGGAACTTCCGCTTGATCAAGACGAACCTCCCGTCGGCGCCGACATCGTAGTTCCGGACGGGCGGCGTGCGCAGATCGTACGGCCCGGAAAACAGCTCGTGTGGGGCGCCGGACCGGAACACGCCGCGGGTGTCGACATCGACGGCCATGACTCGTTCGCCGTCCAAGAGGAAGAGCTCGCGGCCGTCGCGGGACCAGACGGGGCCCTCGCCGCCACCGGTTGTGACCTGCCATCGCCCCCCGCCGGTGGGAAACGTCTCGACGAACACCTCGTCGGTGCCGCTCTCGGTCGACGTGTAGGCGATAAAGCGCCCATCGGGCGACACCGCGGGAGCGTATTCGGCGGCGGCCGGGTTGGCGAACAGCGGGGTGATGGTCTGGTGGTCGGGCTCTAGGATCTTTATGTCGATGCTGTCGGAGGCGTCGGTCACGACGAGGCGCTTTCCGTCGGGAAGCCACTCATCGCAAAACCCCATCGTCGTGGTGTTCTTGATCATCACCTCGGCACCGCTGCCGTCGGCGGCCTTCGAAGCGAACCCGACCTCACCGCTGCGCCCCTTCGTGTACGCAATGACGCGCCCGTCGCGGCTCCAGATCGGATGGCCGTGACCCTGGCCGAAGGTCAGGCGCTGAATGCGTCCTTCCGCAGGCACCACGAGAAAGATGTCGTCGTCCGCCGCGGCGCCGCTGCCGATCGCGACGGCGATCGTCTTTCCGTCGGGAGAAAAACGCGGGATGTTGAAGGCCGCCGGAGGAATCGGCAGCTCGGTTTCGTGTCCCTGCCGATCGACGAGCACCAGCACACGCTCGCTCGGGATCGCGTTTTGCGGAGCCAGGGCGATGACGCCGTCGTCGCTGACCGCGAAGTATGCGGCACCGCTGCTCGTTTGCCCGCCGACCCGCTCCTGGACCGCGAAGGCCGGCCCGGCCACTTCGAGCTTGGCGAGGTCGAACCGAACGGCCATCAGCGTCGCTTGATGCTGGTAGATGAGATAGCCGGCCTTGGTGTATCGCGCCGTGCGCGCACCGGTCAGGATCGTCTTGCGCTCCCCCGTGTCGAGACGCAGGGCGTCGATTTTCGCGCCGTCGTAGTCGCCGGGGCTCGTGCGATCGCCGACGGTGAAAAGCACGGTCCGCCCGTCGGGGAGCACCTGCGGCCACCGGTGGCTTCTTTCCCCGCGAGCCGGGTCGAGCTTCGTGAGCTCGACCGGAGCTCCGCCCGTCGCCGGCACGCGCCAAAGCCCGCTGTTGTAGAGCGGGGAGTAGACGATCGATCCGTCGGGAGCCCAAGCGGCGCCGCGCGGGGCGCGAGCCTCGGCCAGCGCCACCGCGGTCCCCCCGTCCGCCGGTATCTTTCGAAGCGCGCCGTCCGCGAAAAACGCGATCCATCGTCCATCCGGCGACAAGCGCGGCTCCTGCGCGCCGTCCGTCCCGGGGATCGCGGCCGGTTCCAACCGATCGAGCGTCCGTCGAAAGATGCGCGGGCGCTCTTTCCCCTCGGCGGTGAACAGCAGCGTGCGGCCGTCGGAGGCGAAATCCAGGATCGGCCGGTCCGTGTTCGGCAGGAAGTGCTCCTCGGGGACGAGGGTCCCGAACACGGAGGACGCCCGGACGGAAGGCGGCGACGATTTTCGAGGCCAGGCGGTGACGCCGACCGCGACGACAATCGCGAGCGCGGCGATGGCCCAGGGGAAGAGGCGCATCGCCGTCCTTGGCGTCGGGGCGCCGGCGGGATTCGCCGTATCGTCGGGCCGGCTTTGGCCGAGCTCTTCCAACGCGATCCGCGCCTCGCCGATATCGCGCAGGCGCGTTTTCGGGTCGCGCTCGAGGCAGCGGGCGAGGAGACGGCGCAGCGGTGCGGGCGTGGATTTTGGCAGGGTGTTGAGCTCGACCGGGCGCGTGAGCACCGCGGCCAACGTGTCCGACACCGTCTCGCCGTCGAACAACCTCTGGCCTGCGAGCATCTCGAACAGCACGACACCGTACGCCCAAATGTCCGCGCGCTTGTCGACCGGCTTGCCGCGGGCTTGCTCGGGGCTCATGTACGCCGCGGTGCCCAGGATCATCCCCATCGCGGTCCCGGCACTCGTCATTGTTGGAAGGATCGTCGGGGTCGACGTAGGCCCCGAGGCCGACGCATCGCCGACGACCGCTTTCGCGAGCCCGAAATCGAGGACTTTCACCGTACCGTCGGGAGTGATCTGGATATTCGCCGGCTTGAGATCGCGATGGACGATCCCCCGCTCATGCGCGTACTCCAGCCCCGCCGCGATCTGTCGCGCGATATCGACCGTCTCGGAATAGGGGACAGTCCCCTTTTTCAGGCGCTCGGCGAGGTCTTCGCCGGGGACGAGTTCCATCGCGAGGAAGCGAATTCCGTTGGCCTCGTGGAAGCCGTAGATCGCGCCGATATTGGGGTGGTTCAGCGAGGCGAGGACTTTGGCCTCTCGCTCGAACCGCGCCAACCGCTCGGCGTCGCTTGCGAAGTCAGCGGGGAGGACCTTGATCGCGACGTCCCGGTC
>JANMVW010000126.1:0-3793 GCA_031393555.1 Acidobacteriota bacterium | reverse complement strand
GCTCGATCGGATGCCCTTCGCCCTTTCGTCCGAGGCCAAACGCCGCGCCCATGCCCGAGAAAGCCCTCGCGACGCTTCGCCAGTCGAGAGCGAACGTCGTGATCCCGGAGGCCACGAGAAGCGCCGCGCCGGGCCAGACCGACCAGCCGACGATTGCTTTGTAACTGACCGTCTTGACGAGCCCATTTGCGACGAGGGCGGGGGCAAGCACGGCGTACGTCAACACGCCGCCCAGGAGCATCGACCACGCCGTGCGGAAGCTCATCAAGGCGCCGGCTCCGACGAGCACGACCTCGGTCTTGATCGCGAGGGTCCATTCGGCGGCTTTGCGCCCGGCGATCGACAACGGAATCGGCATCGAGCCGGGGACGTTGAAGGGCATCCACGACGCCTTCGCGTCTCTCATCCAGGTCAACGCGGCGGCGAACAGGGCCGCGTAGCCCAGAGCTTTCGATTGACGCGCCCCCTCGCCACCTCCGGAGGTGCCGTGGATCGATCGGATCGTCTCGGCGGTTGCCGTGCCGGTGGGAAACACCAGCCCTTCCTTGTTGATCAGTTGGCGCTTGATCGGGATGGCCGCGAAAACGCCCAACGCCGCGATCGCCCCGAACCAGAACACCATCGGCAGGAGGTCCGGTCGCACGGTCGTGGTCATGAGCAGGGCGCCAAAGGCGGCCATGTTGCCGCCGCCAGTCATGTAGCCCGCTCCCGAAGCGACCGTCGTCAATGCGTTGTTTTCTAGCGCGGTCAGCGGCGTTTTCGTGATGCGCGCCGCCTCGAGCATGCGAAAGAACGCGAAGGCAAGAATCGCCGCCGTGATCGTCACCCCCATCGACCATCCCGTCTTGAAAAAGACGTACAGGTTCGACAGGCACATCACCGCGCCGATCCCCATCCCGACGACGACCGCGCGCAGCGTCAGCTGCGGCACGCCCGCCTGATAGGTGTGATTCAGCCAGTGGGTTTCGCGGTCTTCGGCCATTAGCCTTCCCTTCGCTTTCGTTCGTCTAGAGTTCGCACGAGGATGGGAAGCGTCGCGAGGTCTTTCTCCCGGCCCGCCTCCCGCTTCACTTCGATCAAGGCTTCGAGGTCCAGCACGCGCGCCGTCAGACTATCGCCGAGCGCGATCGTGCGGGAGCAAGGCGCCATCGAGGCGAAGTCGCGCCCCTCACCAATCGTTCCCAAAACGTCGAGCGGACCCGAACGCGTCATGAACAGATTGTGACCGGGCCCGCTCAGCCGCGAAGCGTCGGGGGGAATCGACCGGCCCGCCAGGTCGCGATGCACCGCGTCGACGCTCGCCAGGGCACGAAGCAATCGCCGGACGTTGTCGTCGGAACGCTCCGGAACGATGTCGAGGTCGAACGTGGAGACCGGGGCGCCGTGGATCACCGCGCACACCCCGTCGACCATCAGGAACGAAACGTCGTGCTCGGCGAGAACGCGGAGCAGTCCCGAAACGTCAGCGACGGTCGGCGGCACCACGCAGCGCCTCCAGGGATCGCATGTTGGACTGAAGCACCGCGAGCCGCTCGGCGGGGGTGAGCGAGAGCATCCAGCGAATCAAGGTGAGGTCGACGCCATCGTCCGAGAAGGGGTTCGTCTCGCGCGCCGGTTCACCCTCGTTCATGCGCGGATTGTACGTCATGGGCGACCTGCCCTTACGCGCGCAAGAGCAAGACGGGGATCTGGACCGTGTGGCGCACCCGGCTTGCCGTCGAGCCGTAGATGAGGTCGCCCAAGAACCGGTGGCCGTGGGTGCTCATGGCGATCAGATCGGCGCCGGTTTCCTGAGCGAGCCGCACGATCGCGTCCGCGGGTTCACCGACCAGAAGCACGGCCTGGGCCGGTATGCCGCCATCGACGAAACGGGCACGCGTCCGGTCGAGATACTCGCGGTCTTCGCGCATCTCCTGGGATTCCGCGAGGTTCAGTTGATTCAGATTGCGGGCGACCCAACCGTCGGCCACGTGGACGAGCACCAGTTCGCTTCCCATCAGCCGGGCTAACGGCTCGATGTGGGCGAGGATCGCCTCGTCGGTGCGGGTGTTCTCCAGCGCCACCAGGATCTTGCGGTACATCGTCAGTCTCCGCGGTAGAAAAAGCGGACCCAGATGGCGAACGTCGCAGCGATGGCGACGAGGACCGCCATCCAGCCCGCGCCGAGTACCTGAAAAAGCAGGTACAAGTTGAGTGACGCGATCAGCGTGCAGAGCGCGTAGCCGACCACCTGGACGCCGCGCGAATTCGCGAACTCGCCCATCAACTTCCGGTCCGACGTGAAGGCCATCAGCGGGAAGATCGCAAACGAAAGCTGCATCGACAGCACCACCTGAGAAGCGACCAAGAGTCCCACCGTGTTTTTGCCGCCCGAGACGCTGATCAAGAAGATGGCCGGAACGATGGCCAGAAGGCGCGTGATCAGCCTGCGGAGCCACGGCCGGATTCGGATCTTCAGGAACCCTTCCATCACGATCTGACCGGCGAGCGTGCCCGTGATCGTCGAGGACTGACCCGACGCGAGCAACGCGACCGCGAAGGCCGTCGAGGCGATCGGCGCGCCCAACAACGGCGCCAACAATCTGTGGGCATCTTGCAGTTCGCTGACATCGAAGTGCCCGGCGGTGTGGAAGACGGCCGCCGCCACGACGAGGATCGCCGCATTGACGAAGAAGGCGGCGCCCAAGGCGACGATGGTGTCGATCGTGTTGTAGTGGATGGCCCGGCGCTTACCCGCGGAGGTTTTCTCGATGTCGCGGGTTTGGACGAGCGCGGTGTGCAGGTAGAGATTGTGTGGCATCACGGTAGCCCCGAGGATGCCGAGCGCGATGTAGAACGCCTCGGCGTTCGGGATCGTCGGCACGACGAGTCCGGTCGCGAGCGCTCCCCACTCCGGGCGCGACAAGACAACCTCGATCGCAAAACACGCCGCGACGGTGGTCACCAGGGTGATGACGATCGCCTCGATCTTGCGGAAGCCGAAGTGCATCGCGGCGAGCAGCAACATGACGTCGAATCCGGTGATCACGACACCCCAGACGAGCGGAATTCCGAACAACAAGTAAAGGGCGACCGCCGAGCCGACCACCTCGGCCAGGTCGCAAGCGATGATTGCGATCTCGCACAGGAACCAAAGGACGTACGCAACCGGCTTCGAATAACGATCGCGGCAGGCTTGGGCGAGATCGCGCCCGCTCGCGATGCCCAGCCGTACGCAGAGCGTTTGCAGAAACATCGCCATCAAGTTCGAAAGCAGGATCACCCACAACAGGGCGTAGCCGAACTTGGCGCCGCCGGCGAGGTCGGTCGCCCAGTTGCCGGGATCCATGTAACCGACGGAGACCAGATAACCTGGACCGGCGAAAGCGAGGAACCGCTTCAGCCACCCCCCGACACCGGTGACGCGGATGCTGCCGTGGACCTCGGGCAAGGAGAGACTGGGCGCGGCGTCCGACTTCATTTTTCGATTATCGGGCAGATCTCGGAACTTTGGTCCTTATTCTTGGGTCGTCAGGGACACGACACTCCAGCACGAGTCGCCCCCACGCTGTTCTTTCCGAGCGACCCGGCACCGACAGGGCAGGCGTTCTGCGCGCGATTCAGGTAATAGAACCCTTGACCCGACGAAGGCAATTCGACATCGGTGGCCGTCGTGTTCGGGCCGTCGTCGGATTCCACGCAATCAGCGACCAGGAAGTTCGACTTAATTCCCGATCGGAGCGTGTCATAGGAGAGCCCCGACGCGAGCGCTCCAGGATCTAGCGGGACGTCCCAATACAGCACCGTCTTCGAC
>JANMVW010000047.1:0-14875 GCA_031393555.1 Acidobacteriota bacterium | reverse complement strand
CCCCCGTCGTCATGATCTCCATGGATTCTCCGTTTCGACCAGAACTTGGGGTGCAGACGAAGCCGACAATGCGTCGCAAAGCATAAGGACGAGGCTTCAAACTGTCAACCCAAAATGCACCTTAAGTCCATAGTGCTAATGGGGTTGCAAGCCGGAAATTGAAAGCCGCCGGATTGACACTTCGGTTCGTTTTCGCCTATCCTTCGTGTCGTTGCGTCCCAGCAGAGCCGTCACAAACCGCCTCCCACGGAGATCCCCCCATGGCGTTGGAATCGAAAGAGCGCACCAAAGCGGTCGAACTTGCGGTCTCGCAGATCGAACGGCAGTTCGGTAAGGGCTCGATCATGAAGCTCGGCGACCGCCAGATCGTTGATATTCCGGTCATTCCGACCACCTCCCTCTCGGTCGATTACGCTTTGGGTGTTGGGGGAATTCCCCGCGGCCGCGTGACCGAGATCTTCGGCCCCGAATCCTCCGGCAAGACCACGTTCGCGCTCCACGTCATCGCCGAGGCCCAGCGGCTCGGAGGGCTGGCCGCATTCATCGACGCCGAGCACGCGCTCGACCCTGAATACGCGAGAAAATTGAAGTGCGACGTCGACAACTTGATGGTGTCGCAACCGGACAGTGGCGAGCAGGCGCTCGAGATCGTCGAAATCCTCATCCGCTCCGGCGCGGTCGACATCGTGGTCGTCGACTCCGTCGCCGCTCTCGTGCCGAAAGCCGAGCTCGACGGCGAAATGGGAGACACCCATGTCGGCTTGCAGGCGCGCCTCATGTCGCAGGCGCTGCGCAAGCTGACCGGAATTGTCTCCAAGAGCAAGACCTCGCTTCTGTTCATCAACCAGATTCGAGACAAGATCGGCGTGATGTTCGGCAGCCCCGAGACGACGACCGGCGGCCGCGCCCTCAAGTTCTATTCGTCGATGCGCCTCGACATTCGTCGCATCGGAGCGATCAAGGAAGGCGAAGAAACCACCGGAAACCGGACCCGTCTTCGGGTGGTCAAGAACAAGGTCGCGCCGCCCTTCCGTTCCGCCGAGTTCGACATCCTCTACGGTGAAGGCATTTCCAAAGAGGGCGACTTGATCGACCTCGGAATCGCCCAGAAGATCGTCGACAAGGCGGGCTCGTGGTTCTCCTACGGTGAGATTCGGCTCGGCCAGGGACGCGAAAACGCTCGGGTTTTCCTCAGGGACAACCCCGATCTCGCCGCCGAAATCGACCGAAAGATCCGCACGGCGCTCGGACTGGGAAAAGGCCCCGCAACCGTCGAAGCGACCGCCACCCCCGTGCCGGAAGTCCCGCGACCGGTCGCGGCACCCGACCCGGCCGTTCGGACCAAGCCCCGCCCCGAGGCCGTTCGCCTGTCTTGAATTCCGCGGAAGCGAATGCAAGAATCCGCGCTCGCTTCCGCATTCAGAATCGGCTCGGTAGCTCAGTTGGTAGAGCGAGGGACTGAAAATCCCTGCGTCGGGGGTTCAACTCCCTCCCGAGCCACCAACACATAAGTGTTGCTATATCGCTGTGCTCTCCAGAGGACGGAGCCCCTACCGTCTGATGCACCGAACTGTCGTTTTTCGATTGTTCTCCGTGGCAGGGACTTTGCGGTCGTCTATCGCCGTCAGAGCCAGACGGGCCCGAGCCTTATGCCAGGAGGACACCATGAGACGCTGGCTCGCAACCCGCACCGTGCTCGCCTTCGGGCTTGCCTTTGCTACCGGTGCGCTCGTGGCGGAAGACAAGACGCCTCCGGACAAGCTCACGTACGAAGCCAAGCGCGGGCCAGGTCACGATGGACCACCCCAATCACCTCGCGGCCGTCAAGAAACCCTGCGGCGCGTGTCATGTCGCCCGGGGAACGTCGTTTGCGAGCAAGGGCCACTGTCAGACGTGTCACATCAGGAATCCCGCGTAGGCCAGCGCGGCCGACCCGTGCGTTCCGCGGATCGAGAAGGAGGACGTCGCGAAACTGCAAGAGCGTGTATTCCTACCGCCGCTGTTGAACGAGGATCACTCCGAGTAGGAACCGGGCCTTCGTGTACGCGGAATCGATGCTCACCCCTCGCGCAAACGGATCACCGCCTCGTCGGTGCGCCCGAGATCGACGAGAGCCATGCCAAAGTTGTTCTGGGCCATCGCGTTGTCGGGAACGACGTCGATCGCGCGCTGAAAGAGCGACACACTGTCGTGCCAGTACGGGAGGCGGGCGCGAGTGGACAACGCGAGCGTCTTAGTTCACCAACTCGAACCCGCGAACCGGCGCATAAACGGCAATCGTCACGGCGGCAAGCACGGCGGCAAGGACGAGATTGAAACGCGGGCGCTGGCGATCCATCTCCGCAGTCAGAGGATTGGGCCGCTCTCCCGAACGGGATCGGGCTTAGCGTCCCCACGCGAACGCCACAGCGCATAGAGGAGAATCGCGGCTCCCCACGTCGACAAGGCGATCCATACGGTCTTCGTGTCCAACAACCAACCTTGCGTAGCGTGCATGGCCTAGCTCCTCTTCATGATGTTTCGCGATGCTTGATCGTTGCGTGCATCGCTTCGCTTGCAATCAACCGTTCCGCCAGGCGACCTGTGATTGGGCCGGGGTTGCCTCCCCGCACGTTGCGGCCGTCGATGCGCACGACCGGGCGCACGCCTCGTAAACTGGAAGTCAAGAAGACCTCGTCGGCGGCCCGAAGCGTCGCGATGCGGACCTTCGACTGCCGAACGGAAAGCCCGAGGTGACGCAGCGCCTCGATGGCCCGCCATCGCGTAACGCCGTCACGGGCGCCATCTCTCAACGAAGGCGTGACGACCGCGCGTCCCCGCGCGACGAAGACGTTTCCGGTGCACGCCTCGATCACGTGACCACGCTCGTTCAGCCAGAGCCCCTCGTCCGACCCGCGCCGCCGCGCCTCTTCCAGGCCAAGAATGGAGGCGGCGTACCCCAGTGACTTAAGTCCTGCCACCGGGTCCAGCCGGTGCCGCCGCCAGGGAAGGACGACGGCGGCAACGGCCTTCCCGTCGTCGGCGGGATCGATCGGCCCGGCAAAGACGGCCCATTGTCCGGAGCGAGATGCAACGATCTTGAGCCAATGACTTCCGGCCGAGGCTCCCTCCGCCACGACCCGCACCGCCCGGGTCAATTCGCTGGACGCAGGCAGGGGCACGCCGAACCGCCGGGCGGCTTCGATGAGCCGATGCAGGTGATCGTCGAGATGTCTGGGCACCGCATCGCGTACGGCAATCGTCTCGAACACCCCCAGACCCCATTGCGCCGCCGGATCATCCCACGGCAGCACGAGGGCCCGGGACTCGACGATGCTGCCGCAAAGCACCGCACGCCCCTCGGGCCGTCGGTCGATCACGCCGCCTCCTCTGGGTCGAAGCCCACAGCGCGCGTCAGGGCGCGCGCCTTCGCGTTGGCCTCCGCCCACTCCGCCTCCGGCTCCGAGTCGGCGACGACGCCTCCCCCGGCCCCGATGTGCACTCGCCTTCCGGTGATAATTGCGGATCGTATCAGGATGCTCGAGGCCATGCGCCCATCGTCGTCGAACCACAGCAGACTTCCGGTATACAGGCCGCGCGGACAAGGCTCGAGCTCGCGAAGGATCTCGATCGCGCGCTCCTTGGGCGCTCCTGTGACCGAGCCCCCGGGGAAGACGGCCCGCAGGAGCTCGGAGGGCGCCACCCTGGCCGAAAGCTCCGCGACGACCCGCGCAACGAGATGATGCACGGCGGCGTAGGAGCGAAGCGCGAGCAGTTCCGGAACGGCGACGCTTCCCGTCCGGGCGATGCGGCCGAGATCATTGCGTAGGACATCGACGATCATGACGAGCTCGGCGCGATCTTTGGCAGAGCCGAGAAGCTCCGCCGCCGCTTGCGCGTCGGCCAACGGTGTGTCGCCGCGCGGACGGGTTCCCTTGATCGGTCGGGTCTCGGCGGCGCCGTCGCGATCGACGTCGACGAACATCTCCGGAGACGCCGAAACCAGCGCCAACCCAGGAACCTCGAGATAAGCCGACCGCGGCGCTGGGCTCGACTTCGCGATCGCGCGGTAGAGCTTCCACGGGTCCGCGTCAAACGGCGCGGCGAATTGCTGCGTGAGGTTGGCCTGATAGACGTCCCCGCGCGCGATGTGCGCTTTCACCCGCATCACCGCCCGGAGGTAGGCTTCGCGTCCCAGGCTCGTTCGCGGTGGTCCTGAGCCGAGGGCCGAACTCGCCGGCGCTTCAGTTTTCGGGACTATACGCGCCAACGCCACGACCGTTTTTTCGACGAGATCGCTTGGTCCGGAGGCAACCGGCTGACCCTCGTCGGGGAACGCGATGGCCCCGTCGACCGCGAGTGCGAGAATTTCGCACGCTTTAGCGCTGGATCGGGACCGTGGCGCGAACGCTTCGTACGAGCAAACCACCGCCACCCCGGTTCCTCCGGGACCGCCGGCCAACCGACGCTGCGCCACGAGATCGTCGATGGGTTTCAGCGCCTGACGCGGATCGACCGCGCGGTCGCAGACCTTGAGAATTATCCTCGGCTCCAGTGCGAGCCGGCGGGCCCACGCGCCCTCGTGACCGCCGCGGCCGTCGAAGAGAAGAGCCGGCTCGCCGGGTCGGCGCAGCGCTTCGAACGCGGACTCGAGGCCCTGCGCCGAATCGAGCTCACGCATTGTGTCGTCTTGACTCAGTACTTGCGGATCAAACCGACAACGACGCCCTGCACCTGGACGCGATCGGCGGCCACGACGATCGCCGCCATGGTCGGATGCGAGGGTTGGAGCCGCACGGTTGCGCCCTCGCGATAGATGCGCTTCAACGTGGCGTCCGAGCCGTCAACCAGCGCGACGACAGTCTCGCCATCACGCGCCACTTGCCGCGCTTCGATGATCACGTAGTCACCTTCGCGGATCTGCTCTCCGATCATCGATTCACCCTGGATCTTGAGAACGAACGTGCGCCCCTTCCCCGCAACCATGTCTGCCGGGACGGTGATCGTCTCGGTCGTGGGGAGAGCCTCCAAGGGGTACCCGGCGGCGATCGTTCCCACCAAGGGAAGATCGAGCGATTTCCCTCCGCTATCTTCCGCTAACTCGATCGAGCGATTCTGGTTCCAAACGCGGCGCACGAACCCCTTTTCGACCAGATGCGAGATGTGCTTGTGAACTGTGGCGACCGACGAGAGCCCCAGCGTCCCCCCGATTTCCTCGAGGCTCGGCGAATAGCCGTTGGCTTCGATGAACTCCCGGATCACGTCGAGAACTTCCCGCTGTCGTCGTGTCAGTGCCAAAGTGCACCTCCACGCGAAGCCTAGGCGAAGATGCGACGAAAATCAACGCCGATCCGGGCAGTACTCGCGGAACTCCAGGTCTTTTTGCGCGCCCCGGGGACGGGGCGTATAGTTCGAGCTTCGTCCTGCATTCGATCCCGACAGGAGAGTTCACCGTGGGACCAGGACCGCGTATTGCCCTCGTTGTGTTGTGCTTCCTGCGGATCTTCAGCGTGGTCCCCGCGCAAGAGAGCACAGCCCCGCCGACCCCGGCGCAGCTCGCTGCGATGGAGCGCGTGCGCCCGCTGGTCGATGCGATCTGGCTTGAGGTCAGGACTCCGCCCCAGACGGACGAACCGAGGCCTTTTTACTTCTGGGAGGTCACCGGAAGGCTCCTGGCGATCGGTCCCGACGTCGTGCCCTTCGTCGCTTCCGAGTTGGAACTGATGGACCCGAGCAGTTTTCACTTCTGCGCCTATACCCTCGGCCGGCTTGGCGGGCCGGACGCCGAGGCGGCGCTTCGCAAAGCCGTTCGCGCTGCCGATGCCATCGGAGGGAGATTCGGGATCGCCTGCAAGCGCTACGCGCTTTTCGGTTTGGCCCTGATCGGGACCCAGGACGTCATGGACTTATTGCAGGCCGGAGAGTCGATGCACGCCGCAGAAATGGTCCCCGACCTGCCGTTGGTCACTCACTTGGCGCTCCTTGTCGGCCCCGCAGCGACACCGGTGCTTGAAAAACAACTCGACGCCTACTCCCTCGATCCCGCAGCGACGGACAAGCTCGAGGACACGCTGCTCGCCCTCGGCCGCGTCGGCGATCCGTCCTTACTTCCCAAGATCGAGCCCTTGCTGGCGAACCCCTCCCCTGAAGTTCGCGCCCTGGCAGCCGATGCGATGTCTCGCCTCGGAGAGCCTCGCGTTTGCGAGAAGTTGATGGCGCCGCTGTCGAGTTCCGTTCAGGGCGAGAGGCGTTACGTCGCCAAGACGTTCGAACGATGGAAGCCCGAACCCTGCTACAAGGCGATGGTCGGCCACCTCGAGGTCGAGCAGGACATCGGGGTCCGTGGCCCACTCTACAACGCCATCGTCGCGATGGGCGGCGAGGCCTCGCTGGACGCATTCCGTGCCGCCTTGGGTTCGCGGGATCGTTTCGACCGGGCGCTCGTCATCATCGCAATCGGGCAAATCGGCAGCCCTAAAGGGCTCGACATGCTGCGGGCGCTCTTGACGGACGGCGATCTGACCGTCGTCGTGCGCGCCTTGCAGTCCATCGGCGCCATCGGGGGCGAGGGGGCGCTGGACACGCTCATGGCCGGGACCGCGGATCGTCGGCGCACTATCGCGCTGGCCGCGCTCGAGATCCTCTCCCAAATGGGGGTCGAAAAGGTTGCCCCTCGGGTGGCATCGACGATGCTGACGATCGTTCGCGAACCGGTGGGCGATCTCTCGCTGCGTACCACGATCGAGGATTGGGCGAACGCGCTCGTCAACTTCGGCTACACCGAACCGATCGACGACCTGAAGGCAGCAGCAGCGGCGCAGAGCGATCCGGAAATCAGAGATTCGTTGGAGTCTTGCGTTCGTCGACTGCAACTCCTCAAAAAGAACGGCGAGAGCGTCGGCGCTTGGGCTCTGGCCGCCAACTCGCCCTTACTGGACGAGAGGCGTTTGGCAGACCGGCGACTCGCGGAGATCGGCTCGCGGGCAGCTGTTCATGCGATCAAAACCCGCCTCCTGAAGACCGACCTCTCCCCCGAAGAACGTGCCGGGGTGCTGGTCGCTATCGGCCAGGCACGCACCGAACGAGCGGCCGAACTCGTCGAGCTTCATCTCTCCGACCCCGCCTACGACGCCTGGCCGCTTCAAGGCGCTCGATCCGCGGCCGCATGGGCGGCTCGCCGCCTCGGCGGCGATCGCATGAGAAGAGCGCTTCGACTATCCGCCGTGCGCCGCGACGGCCGAGATTGGGCGACTCTCGTTTACCTTGCGATCCTGGAAAAGGCCGCGGCGATTCCGACCTTGAAGACCCTACGCGTCCGGCGGCTGCGTTATCCGCAATCGCCGTTCGGCGACGAAGAACGACTGATCGACGGCATCCTTTCGGACCTGGCCGCGGGCCGCGAGCCCAAAGGCTTCGACGTGCCACCCTCTGCGTTGATCGAGCATTAGAGGGGCGAGACGCGGACTAGACCGTGGCCGGCTCCGGCGCGGGCTCCCGGGCGGCGGGCCGCTGATGGGGCGTAAACTCGCCCGCGAGGTAGGCGCGGTTGAACGCCTCGACGATCGACTCCTCGAATCCCGAGCCTTTGAGCTCGTTGAGACGCGCGTGCGCCCGCTCGAAGCTCATCGCGTCCTGATAAGGCCTATTGGTCGTCATCGCGTCGAAGGCGTCGGCTACCGCTATGATACGCGCCATCAGAGGGATCTCGACGCCCTTGAGACCGTCGGGGTAGCCTTCGCCCGTCCAACGCTCATGATGGCTTCGCAACCCCGGGAGCAACCGCTGCATTTGCCGGATCGGCGCCATGATGGTCTCGCCGATCACCGTATGGCGTTTCATTTGCTCGAACTCCTCGTGGGTGAGTTTTCCGGGCTTCTTCAGGATGGCATCGTCGACGCCTATCTTTCCGACGTCATGGAGGAGCGAGGCCACGTGGATGTCGGCGATGTCTGACTCCGAGAGGCCGTGGTACCGAGCGAGGATCACCGCATAGCGATTGACCCGAACCGAGTGGCCCCGGGTGTACGGATCCTTCGCGTCGATCGCGCTCGCCAACGCCCGCGCGGTCCCCAAGAAGAGTTCGTTATTCTCGGCCGCCGCTTGCTTGAGGCGGCGGATGTAGTCCTCGAGGTCCGCGGCCATGCGGTTGAACGTATCGGCGAGTTCGCCCACCTCGGTGATCGATCGGACCTGGACTCGAGCCGAAAAATTTCCGCTGGAAAACGTTCTCGTGGCCACCGCCAATCGCTTGATCGGACTCGCCAGCAGTCGGGCGAAAACGGCGGCGGCAACCAGGGCACTTCCCAAGGCCAGCAGCCCCCACTGCACGGTGCTCTCGATCATTTTCGAGACCGGCTGATAGATTTTGCTCTCTCTCGCCTGGACAAAGACGCCCCATTCCTCGCGGGAGACCCCGTACGATCCGAGATAGCGATCGACGGGAGCAGTGCTGCGGGGAGCCCAATCGAACGGCATCGTCACGGTGGCGCCCCCGCGATGGTCCCGAAAGCGCCGCACGATCTCGGAATCCGTCATGTCCCGCCCCAACTCGACCCCCGCGAGATCCTTGGCGGCGAATAGCCGTCCCCGGGCATCGACCGCGAAGAAGGTGTGCGGTTCCCGTTCGTGCCCTGCAACGACGACGTCCCAGACGGACTGGAGATCGACGAGCGCGGAGACGACTCCGAGAAACCTTCCATTGTTAACGACCGGTGCCGTGAGGACGAGCGCCGCGCGCTTCGGACTTCCCGGGAGGAGTAGAGGATCCGTATGGCTAACGCTTTCGGCACCGGAGCGATGGTCCGCGAGGCTTTCCGCCGTCGCACGAAAACCGACGGCGAACGAGGGCTCGATCTCCTGGGGAATCGGATCGGTGGTGTTGGAACTCACGACGTGCCCATGAAGGTCGGTGAACCTCAGGCAACGCATGCGCTCGTCGACGATCTCGTCGAGGACGAGCCGTACGGAGTCATCCTCGCTCCCCCCGGGGCGTCCGCACGTCACACCCAGCGCACGTGAACCGCGAACCAACTGCGCCCTCAAGCCGGCGACGTGGGTGTCCACCTCCATCGAGATCGTCGAGGCGAGCAGCGCCTCGTATTCCAGTTGAGACGTCTTGAGCGCCTCACGATTACTGTCGATCAACCTCCACGCGACCGAACACAGGGGGGCCAGGGCCACGAAAGAAAATACGGCGAGAAGGAGGTGGACCATGCGCAGACGCGGGCCGGACGGCGCCGACCCGGGCGGAGCTTCGCTGGTTTTGGGAGGAAACACGCCGGCCTCACCTCTCGCTCTGAGCCGGGGCGGAATATAGGTTCGGCCCCGCGCCCCGGCTAGGCCCTTCGACCGGGACCTGATAGACTCACGGCGTTTTGCCCCGCGCGCCACACTACGCGATGAGAATGCTTTACAACGCTGCGCTTCTTCCCGTTCGCGCGGCGTCGGTCGTCTTCTCGATTTGGCCACGCGGAAGCCCGGAGGCAGCCCTCGAGCGCGACCAGCGCCTTGCGCGACGCCTCCCGTCGATCCGGCCCGGCGCAATTTGGATTCACGGCGCTTCGGTCGGCGAAGCACGGATCATCGACGCCCTCGCTCGGGAAATCGCCCGGCGCCGACCGGAACAGCCCCTGGCCGTCTCGACCGTCACCGCAACCGGGCGCGCGCGACTTCCCTCCCCTCCGGTGGTTGACGCGGCGTTTTTTCTTCCGCTCGACTTCCCCGCAGTGCAGCGTCGCGCGTTCGATGCCATCGCGCCCTCCATGATCGTGCTCGTCGAAACCGAGCTCTGGCCCAACCTGCTGGCAGAGGCCGAACGGAGGCGGGTCCCGGTCGTGATCGTCAATGGACGTCTTGCCCCGGAACGCCTCGGGAGATATCGCCGCCTATCCGCCCTTTATCGACCCTTGATGCGCGGGCTCTACGCCGTCGGCGCTGCCGGGGAAGACGAGGCCGGTCGATTCGTGGCCCTCGGCGTGACCGACACTGCGGTCCGAGTCCTCGGGAACCTGAAGTTCGACCTTCCCGCTCCCAGCGAGAAGCCCGCGGACCTTCGAGTGCGATTCGGCGTCCCCGCCGATCGCCCGGTTGTCGCCGCCGGGTCGACCGCCGACGGCGAAGATCGGCTCGTGCTCGCCGCATTCGCCGCGGCGCGTCACGAGGTGCCGGACCTCCTGCTCCTCCTCGCCCCGCGCCATCCGGAGCGCTTTGACTCCGTGGCCGAGGAAGCCCAGCGGCTGGGTTTCGTGGTGTCACGCGCTTCACGTGGGGCGGCACCCAAGGACACGGACGTCCTGCTGCTCGATACGATCGGCGAGTTGGCGGCGCTGTACGCCTTAGCGGGTTCGGCGTTCGTCGGCGGCAGCCTCGTCCCCGTCGGAGGGCACAATCTGCTGGAGCCGATCGCCGTCGGGGTCCCCGTGCTCTTCGGGCCGCATACCGAGCACTTCGCCGAGATCGCAACAGCGCTGGAAACGACCGGCGCAGGGCTGCGCGTTGGAAACGCGGAGGCGCTGGGCCGGTCCTTTGCAGACCTCGCGCAACGCCCCGACGAGCGCGCGCGCCGCGTCGCCTTGGGCCGCGAGTTTGTGTATGCCAACCGCGGTGCGTTGCAACGCGCCGCAGACCTCGTGCTCGACGTTTTGGACCGCACGCGGTCGGACCGGCCCGCATGAGGCCCCGGTCGTTCGCCGCCTCGGTGGCCCTCGCCATCCCGTCCGCGGCCTTTACCGGGCTCGTGCGCCTCAGAAACGCTTGGTACGATCGTCCCGGCGTCCCGCAGCGCGCCTCTGTTCCCGTCATCAGCGTCGGAAACCTCGCCGTAGGGGGGACGGGGAAGACTCCGCTCGTCGCGTGGATTGCGCAGCGGCTCCGGGCGGATGGCCTCGTCCCCGCAGTCGTCAGCCGAGGCTATGGCGGAACGGCAGGCCCCGGCCCGCTTCTGGTCTCCACCGGCGCGGGGCCACGAGTCAATGCAAGGACCTGCGGCGACGAGCCCCACCTGCTGGCGCGATCGCTGAAGGGCGTCATCGTCGTCGTCGGCTCCGATCGCATCGAGGGCGCTCGATGCGCGGCGGCGGCAGGCGCCGCGGTCGTGCTCCTTGACGACGGATTTCAGCATCGGCGCCTCGCCCGGGATCTGGACATCGTCGTCTTGGATGGACGGGCGCCCTTCGACAGCGGCAAAGTGCTCCCAATCGGCTCGCTGCGCGAGCCACCCGCTTCCGTGGCCCGGGCGGAACTCGTCGTTTTGACGCGGCTGCGCGAGGGCGACCCTGCGTCGAACGCGATCCGGACTGTTCGCGCCGCCGGCTATTCCGGCCCCATTGTTCGCGCCGGCCACCGAACGACCGGCTTCACGGACGCCGCCGGCGCCGCGTGCGAGCCGCCGAAACGCGCCGTCGCGTTTTGTGGGATCGGCGACCCCAGTCTTTTTCGCAACGATCTTGCGGAGGCCGGTGTGTTGGCGGCCGGCTTTCATGCGTTTCGCGATCACCAGCCGTATTCGGTGGCCGGATGGGAGGCGCTGCTCGAAGAAGCGAAAGCCCTCGATGTTCCTCTGATCACAACGGGAAAAGACTTCTCGCGGCTCGAGGCCGCGGTCGGTGAGTCGCTCTCGCGTGCCGAGCTTATCGTGCTGGGGATAGAGACCGTCGCATGGGATGAGGCTCTCCTCTTGCAGGCGGTGCGGGGCGTCGTGTCGGCACCCCTCGGAAGCCCCGAGCGATGAACCCGCTGCGGCGTGCTCTCGAGGTCGCCCTGATCGAGTCGGCGCTCGTGCTGGCCCGCGTGCTGCCCCGCCGCGCGCTACTGGCCGTCGGCCGCACCGTCGGAGCTCTCGCCGGCCGGATCGACGGCCGCCATGCAGACATTGCGCGGGACAACCTCCGGGCGGCCTATGGCAACGCGCTCTCCGTGAGTGAGCGTGAGCGGATCTTGCGCGCCTGTTGGCGCCACTTCGGCCAAATCACATTCGACGCGCTCGCATTTCCCAAGCTCGGCCAAAGCGCGCTCGGTTCGATCCTCAAAATCGAGGGACTAAACAACGCGCGCGCTGCACTCGCTCAGGGGAAGGGCGCCCTCGTGTTCTCCGCACATTACGGCCACTGGGAGGCGGGAGCGTACGCCATGGGGCTCCTCGGAGTTCCCTTCGCGGTCATCGCGCGACCGCTCGACAACCCGGCGCTCGATCGGCGGCTCACCGAGCTACGCAGCGGGACCGGAAACGCCGTGATCCCGAAACGGCGCGCCGTGCGCGAGACGATGCGCGCTCTGGGACGCGGCGCCGGTGTCGCGATTCTGATCGATCAGGATGCGGGTGCGGATGGCGTGTTCGTGCCGTATTTCGGGCGCCTCGCGTCGACGACGCCGACGCTCGCCTTGCTCGCGCTTCGAACGGAGGCCCCGATCGTTCCGGTTCATGCCCAGGTCCAGCCTGACGGTACAATCGTGGTTCACATCGACCCGGTCATCGAGAGCCGGCCAACCGGAGATCGTGAAGCCGATGTTTTGCGCTTGACGGCCGATTGCACGGCGGTCGTCGAGCGTTGGGCGCGGAGCACCCCCGAGCAATGGCTCTGGATGCACCGCCGTTGGAAGACTCGGCCGCCGGAAGGTCCGGCCGCCTGAGCGTCACGGGAGGACACCGCATGGGCCGACGGGCGATCATCATGGACCGAGACGGGACCGTCTGCGAAGAGATAGGCTACGTCAACCACGTCGATCGCGTGCGACTTTTGCCGCGGTCCGCCGAGGCCATCCGTGCGGCCAACGAAGCGGGATTTCAAACCGTCGTCGTTACGAACCAGGCGGGAGTTGCGCGCGGCTATTTCGTCGAGTCGCTCATCGACGAGGTCCACGATAGGGTCCGTGAACTGCTCGCGGATGGCGGCGCGCGCTTGGACGGCATCTACTATTGCCCCCACCACCCTGAGGTCGGCGCACCCGTTTACAGAAAGGCGTGCGCGTGCCGCAAGCCTTCTCCGGGAATGCTCGAGCGAGCGCGTGACGAGATGGGAATCGATCTTCCCGGTTCGTATATGATCGGCGACAGCGTCAAGGACATCCTGGCCGGGCATCGCGCGGGCACGACCAACATCCTGGTCCTCACTGGGTACGGCCAGGGCGAGCTGGAGCATCAGTCGCACGCCTGGCCGGTTCAGCCGGATTACGTCGCGGCGGACCTCCTGGCCGCCGTCGCCTGGATACTCGAACGGGAGGAGGCGCGATGAGCGGATCCGACGTTCCATCCCCCGGCAGGCTGATCGCCTTGGTCGCCGGGTTTCGCGGCCGCCGCGTCGCGGTTCTCGGGGATCTCGTTTGCGACGAGTTCGTCCACGGCGACATCGCGCGCATCTCGCGCGAGGCTCCCGTGCTGATCCTCGAGCAAACGCGCGTCGACCTCGTGCCCGGCGGCGGCGGGAACGCCGTCGCGAACCTGCGAGCGCTCGGAGCGATCCCTGTTCCCGTCGGGGTGGTCGGCCGCGACGAGACCGGGGCCCGGCTAGTCGCGCTCTTCCGGCGGATAGGCGTTGAGACCTCCGGCATCGCGGCGGAGCGCGGTTACGGAACACCGACGAAAAGCCGCGTGCTGGCCGGCGGGGTGCACACGCGGCGGCAGCAGATCGTCCGGGTCGACCGCGGCCAACCACACGGCGAGCTCTCCGGCCCGGTGGCCGCGCGTCTGTCCACGCGGCTCGGTCGCGCGCTCAAGAACGTCGAAGGCCTCCTCGTCGCGGACTACGGGTACGGCGCAGCGACGCCTTCTCTCGTTCGCGCCGCGCGAGCCCATCTCACCGGCAAGACGGTCACCGTGGACTCCCGTACGCGGGTGTCGGGATTTCGCAACGTGGCAGGGTGCACCCCCAACCAGGAGGAGCTCGAAAACGCTGTCGAGCTCTCCGGAGCGCCGGACGACCGACGCGTGGTGGCCGCAGGCGAAGAGCTCTTGCGGAGGACGGCGAATCGCACCGTGCTCGTCACCCGCGGCGCCAAGGGCATGATCCTTTTCAAGAAGGGCGCGGCACCGATCGCGCTGCCGCCGTTCGGCTCGGGAGAGGTCGCGGACGTCACGGGAGCCGGAGACACCGTCATCGCCGCGTTCACGTTGGCTCTGCTTGCCGGCGGGACCCCCGAAGAGGCAGCGGTCATCGCAAACACCGCCGCCGGGATCGTCGTCATGAAGTACGGCACCGCGACCGTCGGCCCCAAGGAACTGACGGCGGCACTCCGCGTCGGGGAACTCACGTGAAGAGCGCGGGCCGCGTCGTGTCGCGCGACGAACTTCTCCGGCGCGCCGCCATCTGGCGCGTGTCGGGAAAAACCGTTGCCTTGGCCAACGGGCTTTTCGACCTCGTTCATGTCGGCCACCTGCGCTATCTCGAAGAAGCCGCGATGCTTGCGGACGTCCTCGTCGTTGCGATCAACGACGACGCCTCGGCGCGGGCTCTCAAGGGCGAAGGCCGACCCATCGTCCCGCAGCAGGAGCGCGCCGAGTTGATCGCCGGATTCCGTTGCGTCGCCCTCGTGACGCTCTTCGGCGAAGCGACCGTCGAGGCTCTCTTGCAGGCACTCGTCCCCGATGTCCATTGCAAGGGCACCGACTACACCCCAGACACCGTCCCCGAGAGGGAAACAGCCCGGGCCCTCGGAATCCGTGTCGCGATCACAGGTGATTCCAAAGACCACGCCACCCGGGACCTGATTGCGCGTATTCGGAACGCTAGCTAGCCGCTTCACCCGCGGCATGGACAACGAGCGCCCCCGACACGACGACGCGCGCCGCCATGGCCTCTATCAGCAGCTTCGTTCCAACACTCAAACCCGATTCTTCTTGATGGCTTCCGTCCGATCATCGGACGGGATAGATTTCCTGCAGACTCTTCACGGTGAGAGCCCC
>JANMVW010000022.1:0-6431 GCA_031393555.1 Acidobacteriota bacterium | reverse complement strand
CAGAGACTCGTCTACCTACGGCGTCAGGTTTTACGCGGTTGAGGGTCGAGGCCTGGGGATGCCGTCCAACTGGGTACGCAGCTCGCAGGACACGCTGGCCAGCATGGCACTGGATACCGGGGGGCGCTTCTTCCTCAACGGCATCGCGCCCGAACGCATCGCCGAGAGCGTCGCCGCCGATCAGTCGTGTTGGTACCTGGTTAGCTTCGCACCGTCGGGCTGGGACCTGGATCGACCGCTCAATCTCGGGGTGTGGCCCAAGACGAAGGGGCTGCGCGTTGAGACCCGTTCCGCTCTGGTGATCCCGAGCCGGGAGACGCTCACCCAGACGCGCCTCATCGCCGCGCATTTCGACGATCCCGCGCTCCAGTCGCGACCCTTGTCCGTGTCCTTCTATCCGGTCGGCGGTTCGACCAAGAGCTTCCAAGTTCTAGCGCAGGTCAGGTTGCCCGAACGTGACGTGCCGTTGGCGCGCGACGCGCTCTGGGATGTCGGATTCGACGTGATGTCGCAGGGAGAAATCGTCGCGCACAGCTCGAGTGGCGTGACCTGGCGCGGAAGCGGACAGCCGCCCGTCTATCAGACGACGCTGTCGCTCCCCGCCGGGCCTTACGAGATCGTCGCGGTCGCGCACGAGGCCTCCAGCGATTCGATCCGCGCGGGTCGCCTCAACGGAACCTGGCCGCCTTTGCCCGCCGACCCTGTGACGCTCAGCCTGCCGGCGCTCGCGCAGCCCCAAAGCGGAGGAATCGTGCTGGACGGGAAGGTGAGGGCGACGGGGATCGTCGTCCGCGGCGACGGGAACCCGGTCGACCCGCGCACCTCGGTCGCCTTCGTCACGGCCGCCTGCGTCGAGGGACCCAAAGACGCCGTCTTTCGCGCCGAGCGGCGCATCGTGGGCGCGACCGAGGTGTCGTTCGCTCCGATGAGACTGAGTCCCGACGAGGGCCGCTGCGTGCAGATTCGCGATTTGGTGGCAGCCCACTCGCTGGGCGCCGGGCGGCTGACCTACTTCGTGCGCATCCTCTCGGGCGATACGGAGATCGCCTCGCAGGAACTTCCCTTCGACGTGGCGGACGTGGCAACACCGACCCCGGAGGTCACCGCTCCCCCCGCGAAATAACCACGGCGGCGGCCAGGTCGCCGCTGACGTTCAGCGTCGTGCGGCACATGTCGAGGAACCGATCGACTCCGAGGATGATGCCGATCCCCTCGGGCGGAACGCCGACCATGCCGAGGATCAACGCGACGACCGGGAGCGAGCCCGCGGGAACCCCCGCCGTGCCGATGCCGCCGAGCACGCAAATTCCGACGACGATCAGCTGACGCGCAAAGCCCAACTCGACGCCGTAAAACTGCGCCAAGAACAGAACCGTCACCCCTTCGAACAGGGCGGTGCCGTTCTGGTTCGCGGTCGAGCCGATCGTCAGCACGAAGCGGCTGACGTGCGACGGCAGCTTCAGTTTCTCTTCGGCGACCTTGAGGGCGGTCGGGAGGGTCGCGTTCGACGACGCGGTCGAAAACGCCATCAGCATCGCGTCCTCGATCCCCGAGAAAAACACCCGAGGACTCATGCCGCCGAGGAACTTCACCAGGGCGCCGTAGACGACGAACTGGTGGATCGCGAGGGCCAAGACCACAACGCCGACATAGCGCGCCAGCAGGGTCAGCGCATCGGTGCCGATCTGCGCCGTGAGATTGAACAAGAGCGCCGCGACGGCATACGGCGCGAGCTGAATGACGATGCCGATCAGGCGCATCGACACGTCGTAGAGCCCCTCGAGCGCTTCTTGCAGCCGGCGAGCCGCCTCGGTCTTCGTCAGCGACAAGCCGATCCCGAGAAACAACGCGAAGACCATGACCCCGAGCATGTCGCCGTTGGCCGCGGCCTTCACCGGGTTGTCGGGGACCATCTGCACCAGGAGATCGAACCCGGCCTTCGGAGCGGTCGTCGCCGACGACAGGGTCCCCGACGTCTGCTGCGCGCGTTGGAGCAGGAGCTGCCGTTTCTCTTCGGTCATCCCGCTGCCCGGCTGCAACAGGTTGACGAGGCCGACGCCTAAAAGCACCGCGATCGCCGAGACCGAGATCGTGTAGACGAGCGTCTTCAACCCGATGCGACCGAGCTGACGGATGTCGCCCAGGCCCGTCACGCCGAGGGCCAGCGCCGAGACCAACAGGGGGATGACCAGCATGAAGAGGAGGCGGAGGAAGACCTGCCCGATGGGGGTCGTGACGTAACGGATGAACGTATCGACCCGCGGATCCCCGGCGAGCAGGGCGTGAACCAAAAGTCCCGACCCCGCCCCGATCACGCCCCCCGCGAGCATCTTCCAATGAAGGGGAATGGGACGTTTCATGGTTTCACCAGGAGCGCGAGCAGCGCGTCGCGCCGGTCACCGAATTGACCGGCGACGATTCCGACCTTGGTTCCGGCCCGCTTGAAGACGAACCCCGTGCGCGCGGCAGGAAGCGCGGCCGCGAACTCCGCCGCGTCTTTTGCGGTGTCCCAGACGGTCGCCAGCAAGACGACGGCGGCGCCCCCGTTCGTCCACAGCTCGAACCGGTCCCCCCCCCAGCCCGAAGCCGCGGCGTTGGTCCACGCCACGCTTCCCGAAGCAAGGTCATTCGCCTGAGGCGTCGCCGCGCCGACCAGACTCCCCAACGTCAACTCGCCGAGCACGCCCGACCCCGCGCGGGTAAAACCGCTGCCCAACAGCCGCGACGGATTGGGAATCGCGACGCGCTTGGGTTCGTCGCGACGCTTGGGATCCCAGTACTTGTCGGGGTGCAGGATCTGCTCGGACGATCGCGGCGGATGCGCCCAGGCGGCATCGACGTTTCCGCGCGCGAGAAACGTGACGCCGAGCGCGTAGGGGCCGAGGAGTTGGCGCCGCATCACGGCCGGCATCGCATTCAATCGATCGGACGGAACGCTCTCGGCCATCGCGCCGAGCTGATCGTGGGTCAACGTTCCCGCCGCGAGGCCGTTCGCGACGTACGTCGAGGCCGTCGCGGTCGCGCTCCCCTCGATGAGAGCGGACAGGGCGAACGAGGCATCGTCGTCGTCGATCAGTTTCGCGATGCGGCGGTCGAGGTCGTAGCGCTGATCTTCGAGCGCGTGCGTCATCTCGTGGGCCGCGAGGAGCGCGGTCGCCTCCTTCGGCATGTCGTCCAACAGGTAGAACGATTTCGTCCCCGGATCGTAAAAGCCGCCCGCCTGCTCCTCGAGGACGTCGAGGAGCGTCTTCAGCACGTCGAGGTCCGGGGGCACGAGCCCGAGGAGGGCGTACGCCGTCTGGTCGGCCCGGATCTTCGTTTCGGGGGTCATCGTGCGGAAACGCGAGAGCGCGTACTCTCTTGCGCGTCGATCGTCGATCACCGTCACGGGGACCTTCGTCTTGAAACGAAGCCCGCGGATCGACTGAAGCTCCGGCACGATCGCGTCGACGGCGGCCTCGGCTTCGGCCTGGGTCAGCCGGGGCTTTGGGTCCTGGGCGAGGACCATGGCCGCCAGGCCGAGCGCGGGGAAGAACACGCCCGCTCTCATCGGTCGTAGTCGTGGAGGCGCGCCGGGGAGCGCGCGGCACGAAGCGCATTCAAGATGGCGAACACGTCGATGACCTCCTGGGCGACGGCGCCGGCCACGGGCGTCAAGAAGCCGGCCGCGGCGAAACCCATCCCCACGACGGAAAGGGCCATGCCGCCGACCGCGCTTTGGAGCGCGACGCGGCGCAGGCGCCTGGCGATGTGGAATAACTCGTCGACCTTCAGGAGCGACGTGTCGAGGAGCACGGCGCCGGCGGCCTCGGCGATGACGTCGCTGCCGCGCCCGAACGCGAGACCGACCGTCGCCGCGGCGATGGCCGGGGCGTCGTTGATCCCGTCACCGACGAACAGCGTCGGGGCCTTGGCGGTCTCTTCGGTCACGATCCGCACCTTGTCCTCGGGGCTCTGGCCTCCGTGGATCTCGGTGATGCCGACCCGTTCGGCGAGATAGCGCGCCTCCTCGGCTCGGTCCCCGGACACGAGCATCACGCGGGTCACGCCGTGACGCGGCGCCAAATGCTCCACGAACGAGCGGCTGTCGTCCCGCGGCTCGTCCCGGAAGCGCAAGAGGGCCTGGACGGCGCCGTCGACGAGCATCACCGCCTCGAGACCGGCGACCGACGGCGGCAGCGTCAAGGTGACGGCTTTGCGACCCGTCAACTCGACGCGCCGGCCGTGAAGGAGCCCGGAGAGGCCGCGCCCCGGAGGCTCCGCGATCTCGTCGGCGGCGTAAAGCGCGGCACCTTCGCTTCGCGCCGTTTCGACGACCGCGGCGGCGAGCGGGTGCTTCGAGTACTGCTCGAGGCTCGCGGCGAGCGAAAGCGCCTCCTCACGCGGCATCGAGCCCATGAGGAGGACGTCCGTCAACACGGGCTTCCCGTAGGTGAGCGTTCCGGTCTTGTCGAAGATCGCCGTGCGGCAGGTATCGAGGCGCTCGAGCACGGCCGGATCGCGCACGATGATGCCGCGGCGGGCGGCGAGTGAGATACCGCCGATCATGGCGACGGGGATCGCGAGGATCAGCGGACAGGGCGTCGCGACGACGAGCACCGACAGCGCGCGCGTCGCGGATCCGGACACGAGATACGCGCCCACCGCCACGAGCACCGCGAGCGGCGTGTAATACGCGCCGAGGCGGTCGCCCAGCCGCCGCAGCCTCGGCCGGCTCTCTTCGGTGCGGCGCATGACCTCCATGATCTCGGCGTAGCGTGAGTCCTTGGCGAGCCGGATCGCGCGCACGGTCAGCGCGGTGGCGCCGTTGACGGCCCCCGAGAGCACCTCCGAACCGGGGGCCTTGGACATCACGTACGGCTCGCCGGTCAGGTACGACTCGTCCATCGCCCCGTGGCCCGAGGTCACAACGGCATCCACCGGGCAGATTTCGTGCGGCAGAACGACCAGCTCGTCCCCGGGCACGATGGCGTCCAAGGCGATCGGCTCGATTCCCCCGTCCCGTTTGCGATGGGCGACCTTGGGCATGCGGGCGATTAAGGCGTGGAGAACCGACGAGGCCCGCCGGAGCGCGTACTGCTCGAGGGCCTCGCCGCCCGACAACATCAACACGACGATCGCCCCCGCGAGGTATTCGCCCAGAAAATACGCGGTCACGATCGAGATCCCCGCGAGGAGATCGGCGCCGATCTCCTTGCGGAACAACTTCACGATCAAACCGATGACGAGCGGAACCCCGCCGAGGACGAGCACCGCGAGCAGCGGCCAGCGCGGCGGGAACGCGGGCGGACCGGGGAGAAGCAAGACGACGAGATGAACGACGATGCCGGCGAGGGCGAACCCCGCGATCACGAGGGGAATCGCGCGCCGCGGTTCGTCGCTGCGCGGGGTCGCATCGTCGGGGGGCATCGTGGTGGCGCTCACGTCGGGGCGGCGATTGTACGATGACGCTATGAACGAGCGCCCGGGTGCGGAGGTGGAAGCGTGGTACGCGGCTCTCGAGGCGCGCCACCTGACGACGCTGACCTTCACCGAGGTGCGACGAGCGCTTCAGGCTCTCTCGTCTCTTTACGTCGAGCGTCGCGATCGCCTGGGTCGAGGCGCCGCGCTTGACGGCGCCGGCCCGCCCGCGGCGTTCTCGTTGTTCTACGGGCCGCTCCATTTCCTGGTCGTGCGCGAGATCGTGCGCGCTCTCAACGCCGTCGATCCCCCGCCTCGGCGCATCGTGGACCTCGGCTGCGGCACGGGCGCAGCCGGCGCGGCGTGGGCGCTTTCCGCGGGGGGACGGCCCGCGGTGTCGGGGGTCGATGGGAGCGGTTGGGCGATCGGCGAAGCGGAGTGGAACCTGCGGACCCTCGGCGTGACGGCGACTCTGCGACGCGGCAACCTGGTCGAGGCCCCCTTGGGGGCGGCCGGCGAGGGGATCGTCGCCGCCTACGCGGTCAACGAGCTCGACGACAGCGCCCGGGCGGAGCTGCTACGCCGTCTCCTTGCGGCTCACTCCAAAGGGAGCCGCGTACTCGTCGTCGAGCCGATCGCGCGACGGCCGGTCCCCTTCTGGCCAGCCTGGGCCGAAGCCTTTCTCCAGGCCGGCGGCCGGGACGACACGTGGCGATTCCCCGCCGTCTTCCCGGAGAGGATGAAGCTCCTCGACAAGGCCGCCGGCCTCGACCACCGCGAAATGACCGCCCGGTCGCTGTGGCTGGGGTGAGGAGACGTTGACAGCCTCCCTCGGGGCTTCCTATCCTCCTGCGATGGACGTTCATTCTTTGAAGGGAAAACGGGCTCTCGTTTGCGGGAGCACCCAAGGGATCGGCCGTTCCGCCGCCCTCGAGCTGGCCTCGCGCGGCGCTGCGGTCACCCTCTTCGCGCGAGATCCGGTCGCCTTGGAGCGCGTGCGGTCCGAGCTTCCGGGAACCGGCCACACCTCT
>JANMVW010000020.1:0-4443 GCA_031393555.1 Acidobacteriota bacterium | reverse complement strand
CAGGTGCTGGAGCCGTTCGCCGCGGACTACGCCGCCGGGCGCACGCCTTCGCCGTGCCTGCGCTGCAACACCTTCGTCAAGTTCGATGCGCTGTGGGAACGAGCGGCCGCCGTCGGCGCGGCCTCCGTGGCCACAGGTCACTACGCGATCCTGGAACGCGACGCGCGAACCGGCCGCACGCTCCTTCGCGCGGCCAAAGATCCCGACAAGGACCAGTCGTACTTCCTCTTCGACCTGTCCGACGAGCAGCGCGCCCGCGCGGAGTTCCCGTTGGGCGGCATGACGAAAGACGCCGTGCGGTCGTTGGCGCGCGAGTTCGCACTGGCCACGGCCGAGAAGCCCGAATCGATGGACCTCTGCTTCGTCACCGAAGGCGAGAGCTACCGCGACGTTCTTGCGCGAGCGGGATTAGGGCCGGCGCCAACCGCGGGCGAAATCGTCGATGCCGACGGCCGCGTGCTCGCCACGCATGGAGGGATCGAGCAGTTCACCGTCGGGCAGCGGCGCGGCCTGGGCGTCGCGACGGGGGAGAAGCTCTACGTCATCGGCCTCGACGCCGCGCGAGCCCGCGTCGTCGTCGGCGACGAGGCGGGTCTCTATCGCGACGCTTGCACCGTCGAGCGCGTGCGTTGGATCCCGTTCGAGCGCCCCGGCGGTCCGCTGCCGGCCACCGTGCGGATCCGCTCGAGCCACGCCGGAGCCGCCGCCGTCATCACCGATCGTGGCGACGGCTCCGCCACGGTGAGCTTCAACGAAGCGCAGCGCGCCGTGACCCCAGGGCAGGCGGCCGTCTTTTACGATGGCGACCTGGTCTTGGGCGGGGGCTGGATCGCCGTATAAGGGTCATCGGTCAGGTGCCGCGGTCCTTGCACATACTGGGAATAGACTCGGAGACAGCTGCGTTACACTAGCGCCATGCACGCCGTGGAACTCCTGAGGTCGAAGCGCAACGGGATCGAGGAGCTTTGCCGCAAGTACGCCGTGAAGCGGCTTCGGCTGTTCGGCTCGGCGCTTCGCGAGGACTGGGATCCGGAGTCGAGCGATTTCGACTTCCTCGCCGAGTTCGGGCCTCCCGTCGGTATGAACGCCTTCGACCAATTCATGGGGCTCCTGCTCGATCTCGAGGCGCTGCTTGGGCGAAAGGTGGATGTGGTCGACTGGAACGCCGCAAGAAACCCTTTCTTCAAACGGCACGCCGAGCGCTCGGCGAAGGATCTGTATGCGGCCTGAGACTGCGGCGGCGCTCTACGACATGAGCCAGGCGGCGGATCGGATCGTCGAGGCAACCCAAGGCAAGGCCTTCGACGACTATCAAGGCGATTGGTACTTCCAGTCCGCCGTCGAGCGGCAGTTCGAGATCCTCGGCGAGGCCCTTGCCCGCATTCGCGACCTCGAACGGCCGATCTTCGAGCAGATCCCCGAAGCCGCAAAGGTCGTCGCGCTTCGCAATATCATCATCCACGGCTACGACGCGGTCGACCCGAAAGTACTCTGGGCCATCGTCGAGGACAGACTTCCCGAACTGAGGGCGCTGCTCAGCCGGCTGCTCGAAGAAGCGCGTCGACAGGGCCTGTAACGGCGGCATCCATCTGGCGCGACGGGTATAGAACTTCCCAAAAGCGCAACGCGGTCCATTGCGGCGATACGATCCGCTGCGGACAACTTGTTAATTCTTGTTGCAGATGCAGTTTTGGCGAAGAAAAGGTCGCTTGCGGCCCCGAAAGTCCTTCACTTCCCGCCAACGGCGGCGTACAACTTCAATACCTCTAAGAAGGGTACGCCATGAGATCCGCCGCCGTCCTCGCCTTCGCTCTGTCTTGCACCGGTGTGTCGGCCAGCCAGCCGGCTCAGCGCACTCTGACTTTTGAAGATCGCGTCAACGCGCAGGCCGCGATCGAGCGCGTCTACTACGCGCATCAGCTCGGTGCGACGCAATCGTTCGAAACGGCGATGCCGCGCGCGGTGCTCGAGGGCAAGGTCCGCAAGTCTCTCGAGCGGACGGCGGCGCTTGAGGTGTACTGGAAAACCGCGGTGACGGACGAGATGCTCCAGCGCGAGCTCGTCCGCATGGCCCACGGGACCAAGATGCCGGAGCGGCTGGTCGAGATCTACGCCGCGCTCGGCAACGATCCTGTCCTTATCAAAGAGTGCCTCGCACGAGCCACCCTCGTCGATCGGCTGACGCACAACTTCTATGCGTTCGATCCGGCGCTGCACGCCGACGCGCGGCGCCGCGCCGAAGAGCTTCACCGCGAACTGTCCTCCGGGGCACGCAGTCCGAAGACCGATCACGCGAACCGTTCGGTGGTCGAGTTCGAAGTCGGTGAGAAAGCCACGGCGGCCCCTTCGATCGACCGATTGACGCCCGATGAGTTCCAGAAGCGCCGCGCCGCGTTTCCCGACGGCGTGGGGCGTGTGTCGACACTCAAGGACGAGCGTGAGGCCTTCGTGTTCAGCGTGGTCCTGAGCGAAACGAAAAATGACCTGCGGGCCGCGAGCTACGTGGTTGCGAAGACGAGTTGGGACGACTGGTGGAGTGCGGCGAGACGGTTGCTGCAAAGCGATGCCGTCGCGACCGTCGCGACCGGCCTGGATCCGTTGCCTGTTCCGAGCGCGAGCGCGAGAGCGCCAGGGCAGGGATTGCCGTGCGCGTCCGACGACACCTGGGACAACGGGATCTTGGACGAGGTGCCGGATCCTCGGTACCACCACGCGGCGGTGTGGACCGGGAGCGTGATGGTGGTCTGGGGCGGCACGTCCCTGAACGCCCACTTCCTGAACACCGGCGGGAGATACGACCCGGCCACCGACAGTTGGTCACCGACGTCCAGGACGGGAGCACCGACCGGGCGCGAGTTCCCCTCGGCCGTGTGGACGGGGAGCAAGGTGGTGGTGTGGGGCGGATCGACTTATCTCAACTCAGTGACGCAGTACTTCAATACGGGTGGGCGCTACGATCCCGTCAGCGACAGTTGGACGCCGACCTCGACGACAGGCGCACCGCCCGCGCGTGGTGGGCACACCGCCGTATGGACGGGGAGCAAGCTGGTGGTTTGGGGCGGTTCTACGGTCGTCAGCTTCGTGACCCAATACTTCAACACGGGCGGGCGCTACGACCCGGTCGGCGACAGTTGGACGCCGACGTCCACGACGGGTGCTCCGTCCGCGCGTGATGGGCACACCGCTGTGTGGACGGCGAGCGCCATGGTGGTCTGGGGCGGCTCGAGCGGTGCCGACGTCGCCACGGGTGGGCGGTACGACCCGGTCGGCGATAGTTGGACGCCGACGTCCACGACAGGTGCTCCGTCCGCGCGCAGTGGGCACTCCGCCGTGTCGACCGGAAGCGTGATGGTGGTCTGGGGCGGTGCGGGCTCGAACACCGGTGGCAGGTACGACCCAGCGACCGACCTCTGGACGCCGATGTCCACGGCGGGCGCGCCATCCGCACGCACTTCCCCAACGGCCGTGTGGGCGGGAACGCGCATGGTGGTCTGGGGCGGCTATGGAGGTGCCGTCTATCTCAATACGGGTGGACGATACGACCCGGCAACCGACCTCTGGACGCCGACGTCGACGACCGGCGCGCCGGCAGGGCGATTTGGGCACACGGCTGTGTGGACGGGGAGCCTGGTGGTCGTGTGGGGCGGGAGCCTGAGCCTCTACGACTTGAACACCGGTGGACGGTACGACCCTGCGACCGACAGTTGGACTCCGACTTCGACGGCGGGCGCGCCGTCCGCCCGCCGGGAACACACGGCGGTGTGGACCGGGAGCCTGATGGTCGTCTGGGGTGGTTGGCTCAACGACGGATCGAACCACCAATACCAGAATACGGGTGGACGGTACGACCCGGCGACCGACAGTTGGACGGCGACCGCGACGACAGGGGCGCCTTACGCGCGAGCCCGTCACGCTGCGGTGTGGACGGGCAGCCGCATGGTGGTGTGGGGCGGCGAGCCATCCACCGGCGGGCTGGAGAAAACCGGTGGACGCTACGACCCAGCGAGCGACATCTGGACACCGACCTCGACGACGGGGGCGCCTGAAGGGCGCTATGGGCATTCGGCCGTGTGGACGGGGAGCAAGATGGTGGTGTGGGGCGGAGCTTTCCCCGAGACCCAGACCGGTGGCAGGTACGATCCGGCGGCCGATACCTGGGCGTTGACCACCACGGTCGGTGCGCCTTCCGCGCGCTTTCACCACACCGCGGTGTGGACGGGGAGCAGGATGCTGGTCTGGGGGGGCGAAGCCAGTAATGTCAGCGTCAACACCGGTGGACGGTACGACCCCGTGACCGACAGTTGGTCACCGACGTCCACGACGGGTGCGCCATCCGCACGGGCCGATCATGTTGCCGTGTGGACGGGGAGCCGGATGGTGGTGTGGAGCGGCATTTCCGGCGACACCTATTTCGATACGGGTGGTCAATATGATCTGACGACC
>JANMVW010000476.1:0-12266 GCA_031393555.1 Acidobacteriota bacterium | reverse complement strand
CCTGGCAGTTGTTTCAATTTGGTGAAACTGAAGCCGAGTCGCAGGTCCACGGACGCCTGGCCCCACTGGGATTCCTCGAGGGGTGGATCGAACGCGATTCGTCCCTTTTCAACCTCCGTCCGAAGCTCGGGCTGCGCCAGGACCATGGTCGTTTCACGCGCCGACTGGGTGCAAGTTTGCGCTGGCCCAGTCCGCCGTGACGGCGGCTCGCCCAGCCGCAGTCTGGAAGAAGGATCCCCGCACCTCCACGACGACGAGTTCGTCGGTCACTTTCACGATCCACGCGCGAAGGAAGGCGCCTTCGCCCTCGCCGGTGACTGCATCCGCCTGGACAAAGCCCGAAATCGGACCTTGGGCGGATTGAACGGTGACGACTGCTTCACCCAATGGTCCACCGCGGGACGCGGCGCACGGCATTCTGACTTCTTGCCCCGGAACGAATTCTGTCATTGGGTTTCTCCTTGAAATTCAAGCTACCACCGATCTTCCAAGTGCCGGGCCGATTCAGTGACGGAGAGGTTGCGAGAAGGAAACCCCGCTCGATCACAGGATCGAAGCAGATCAAAACATGAAAATTCCGAGCTGTTTCCGTAAGAAGCGGCGTTCTGGGCGCCCCGAAGCGCCTCCCGCACCGAAAACGACCTCCTAGGATCGCCCAGGAGACGCGATCGGGGCTCCGGCCGGGCACTGGGACCCCCGAAATCGAAGGAAACAAGGCAAAGAAGGCCTTTGCGGCCGCGAAGCACTGCGACGAACTCCACCGCACTTCGATTGCGAACCGGTTCGCTTCGACTTTGACCTGCACAGCGTGCGCGCTCCGCGGCACGCTCGACAGCATCGCCACGCCCTATTTCGTGAGCGCGCACATTAGGTGGCGTCGTCCACCCCTCGAACTTGAGGTGACTATCTGGTACCTCAAGTGTTCCACTCTCTTAGAGTTCCACGAGGGCCACCCGCTAAACTACTCTCGGCCTCCGAACGTATTCAAGCGCGTTGCCCTCTTCGAAGGAGCTCCCGATGACCTCTCGTTTCGCCTTTATGGCCGCCCTCGTGCTGTCTGTGCTTGCCGCCTTTGTTCCGGTACTCGCCGAAGACACTCCCTTCACGGAGCTCCCCTACACGCCGAGCCTCGATACCGCATCGATGGACCGCACCGCCGACCCGTGCCAGGACCTCTATCAGTACTCGTGCGGCGGGTGGATGAAAAACAACCCGATGCCGGGCGACCAGGCCAGTTGGAGCGTCTACGGGAAGCTGTACGAGGACAACCAGCGATTCCTCTGGGGCTTACTCTTGAACGCCGCCAAGCCCGATCCGTCGCGAAACGCGACGCAGCAAAAGATTGGCGATTTCTTCGATGCTTGCATGGACGTGGACGCCGTCGAGAAGGCCGGCGCCGCGCCGCTTGCGGCCGATCTTTCGCGGATCGCCGCGATGAAATCGATCAAAGAGCTCGGCCCGATTCTCGGGTCGATCCACGCCAAGGCGACGACGGGCGCCATCTTCTTTGGTAGCGGCGTCGAGCAGGACGCCAAGGAGTCGACCCAGCAGATCTTCGCGATCTATGCCGGAGGGCTGGGCCTTCCGGATCGCGACTACTACTTCAAGGACGACGACAAGTCGAAAGAAACGCGCGGCAAGTACGTCGAGCACATTGCGAAGATGCTCGAACTGATCGGCGACACTCCCGAAGCCGCCAAAGCGGGGGCACAGACCGTGATGCGGCTGGAGTCGGCGCTCGCGAAGGCGTCCCTCACCCGCGTTGAACGAAGGGACCCCTACAAGGTTTACCACCACACCGTCCCGGCGAAGCTCAGGAAGCTCGTGCCTACGTTCGATTGGGACGGCTATTTCACCGCGGTCGGCGGACGCCCAGGCGCCTGGCTCAACGTGTCCGAGCCTGCGTTTCTCCAAGCGGTGGGAGCGCGCCTGAAGTCCGAGCCGCTCGCCGATATCAAGACTTACATGCGCTGGACCCTGGTCAGCGCGAAGGCCGATTACCTTTCGAAGGCTTTCGTGGATGAGCGCTTTGCGTTCTACCGGGGCTATTTGCGTGGAGTGAAGGAGACGCAGCCGCGCTGGAAGAAATGCGTGGGATGGGTCGATCGCGACTTGGGCGAGGCTCTCGGCAAGGAGTTCGTCGACCGCGTTTTCCCGGCGGAGAACAAGGTCAAGGCGATCGCCATGACGGACCTCATCCTCGCGGCGATGAAAGCCCGCATCCAGGGTCTTGACTGGATGAGCGCTCAAACCAAGAAACAGGCGATCGACAAGCTCGGCAAGGTCCGCAACAAGGTCGGCTATCCGAACGTCTGGCGCGACTACTCGAAGCTCACGATCAAGCGCGGGGATTTCTTCGGCAACGCCACGCGGGCAATCGTTTTCGAAAACGACCGCCAGATGGCGAAAATCGGAAAGCCCGTCGATCGTGGGGAGTGGGGAATGACTCCGCCCACCGTCAACGCCTATTTCAACCCCTCGATGAACGACATCAACTTCCCCGCGGGCGTCTTGATGCCCCCGCTTTACGACCTCAAGCTCGACGACGCGCCCAACTACGGGAACACGGGCTCCACCATCGGTCACGAGCTGACGCACGGATTCGACGACGAAGGGCGGCAATTCGACGGCGACGGCAACTTGCGCGACTGGTGGACGAAGAAGGACGGAGACGAGTTCGAGAAGCGGGCAAACTGCGTTCGCGATCAGTACTCGAGCTACATCATCGTCGACGACATCAAACTCAACGGGAAACTCACCTCAGGTGAAGACATCGCCGACCTCGGGGGCACGATCCTCGCGTGGGTCGCTTGGAAGAAAGCAACGAAGGGGCTAAAGCTCGAGTCGATCGACGGACTCACCCCCGAGCAGCGATTCTTCGTCGGTTTGGCACAGTGGGCGTGCGAGAACGAGCGTGACGAGAATCTGCGCGTGATGGCGGCGACCAACCCGCACTCCCCCGGCAAGTACCGCATCAACGGAAGCGTCGCGAACATCCCGGAATTCGCCGAGGCGTTCCAGTGCAAGACCGGATCCGCGCTGAAGAAGAAACCGAAGGACGTCTGCAAGGTCTGGTAGCTAGGCTTCGGGTTTCCCCGGAAGGAGCCCGTCCATCGCAACCGATCGCGGTCCAGCCTCGTCGCAAACGGCGTATTTGGGATCCGTCCCGGCGTACATCGCCATACCGGCGTGTTGTCCGCGGACGTTCATCGCGTAGAACTTGACGTCGAAGTTCGGCGTGCCGCCGGACTTCAACAGGCGCTTTTCGACCGTTTTCGATTTGATGCGTCGCAGCGCCTCGGCGATCGCGTCTTTCGGGTGCGCGCCGCGGCGCATCTCCTCGACGACGAGAAACGACGACAGGCCGTAGAGGTTGGCCTCGCCGCGTCCGGTCGAGCCACAGGCGCCCACGTCGCCGTCGACGTAGTTTCCGGCGCCCAGGATCGGGGAATCCCCCACTCGCCCAGGGATCTTGAACGACAGCCCGCTGGTCGTCGTCGCGCCGCAGATCGCCCCTTGGGCGTTGATCGCGTTCATGTGGATCGTGCCGTAGCAACTCTCGCGGGAGAGCAGCCCGGCGGCGAGCATCCCCTCGCGAGCGCGGTCACCGGCGGTCACGCGCTTTTCGGGATCGAGGTAGTGTCCCGGATCGATGCGGCGCTTCCACTCGAGCCATAGCTTGCGCGAGTGGTCGGTGTTCAGGTCGTCCTCGATCGTGAACCCCATCCGGCGCGCAAACCACTGGGCCCCTTGGCCCACGAGCAAGTGATGATCGGTGGTGTCCATCACCGCTTTGGCGACGAGGCTCGGCGTGCGCACGCCCTCGAGCGCCGCGACCCCGCCGGCGCGCTTTTTTGGACCGTGCATCACGCAGGAATCGAGCTGAACGATGCCGTCGGCGTTCGGGATGCCCCCGTAGCCGACGCTGTCCTCCGCCGGATCCAGTTCGAGGATGGAGAGTCCGGCCAGGATGGCGTCGAGCACGTCCTCGCCGCGATCGATCCGGAAGTAGGCCTCGTGCACCGCGGTTCGCGGACCGCCGTTTTTGAATTCGTTCCCGTTGCGTGAGGAGATGACGACAGCGCGCGCCAGCGTCGACCGCACGACCGCGGCAGCCACACCCGCGCCCACTCCTGTTTTCACGAACTGACGACGCGAGATCTTCTCGGACATGGCGCAACCTCCGGCGGCGGATTATCGCCGGGATTGCCGGAAACGGGGCTAAGCGACTCGCGCGGTGGTGAGAACGTCTCGGATCCGGTCAAGCGTTCGACGGTAGCGCTCTTCGGCGAGGCGGTGCGCCTCGGTCCGGGCGAACCGGAACCCATGCATCCCCTCATACGGGGCGCCAAAGCCTTCGATCGGCTGAAGCCTGAAGGCGACGGATGGGGATCCGATGCCGTCGAACAGATCGATCAGCTGCGAGATTCGGTGGCGGCGCGCCCCCGCCGTGGGCGCCTCACGGATCCCACGGAGCCTGTCCTGCAGAGCTTCCGCGGCCAGGGGGAACCCGCTACCCGTCAGGATTGTGATGGCGTCTTGAAGCAGGGTTTCGACATAAGGCAATTCGCTCATGGCTTCCTCCACCTACAGATATGCGATTCGCCCATGACAACGGCGTAACGCCGCGGTTAATTTCCCGTTGCGGCCGCCCGTCCTTCCCCGCCAACCGCTACAATCTCCGCCATGAAACTCATCGAGTGCGTTCCGAACTTCAGTGAAGGCCGCGACCGCGCGGTCATCGACGCGATCGCCGCGGAGATCTCCGGGACGCCGGGCGCCGTGCTCCTGGACGTCGACCCCGGCGCCGCGACCAATCGCACGGTCGTGACTTTCATCGGCGAACCCGAGGTGGTCGAGGAAGCCGCCTTCCGGGCGATCAAGAAGGCCGCGGCCACGATCGACATGACCCGGCACCGGGGCGAACACCCCCGCATGGGAGCAACCGACGTCTGTCCATTTATCCCGGTACAAGGCGCAACGATGGAAGACTGCATCGCTCTAGCGAAACGACTCGGGAAACGTGTCGGCGACGAGCTTGGCATACCCATCTACCTCTACGAGGCCGCAGCGGCGCGCCCGGAGCGGAGGTCGTTGGCCGACATCCGCAAGGGGGAGTACGAGGCGCTCCCCGAAAAGCTCAAGGATGCGGCGTTCGCCCCCGACTTCGGCCCGAGCCGATTCAACGCCCGAACCGGCGCCACGGTCATCGGAGCGCGCGAGTTCCTGATCGCGTACAACGTCAACCTGAACACGCGAGACAAGAAACTCGCCAACACGATCGCCCAGGCGCTCCGCGAGGCCGGCAAGTCGACAAAGGGAGCCGACGGCACGACCACGAACATCCCGGGCCGCTTCAAAGAGTGTCGCGCCGTCGGCTGGTATATCGAGGAATTCGGGCGCGCGCAGGTTTCGATCAATCTGACGAATTACAAAGTGACGCCCCTTCACGAGGTCTTCGATGCGGCCTGCGAAGAAGCGGCGAAGCTGGGCCTGCGCGTCACGGGAAGCGAGCTCGTCGGCCTGATTCCGCGGGAGTCGCTGCTGGCCGCCGGAGACCATTACCTGGCCAAGCAGGGGAAGACGACGGGTGTTCCGGAGAAAGAGCGCGTGCACACCGCCGTGCTGTCCCTCGGACTTTCCGAGTTGGCCGCGTTCGAGCCGAGCCTCAAGGTGATCGAATACCGCTTTGCGGGTCGACCGAAAGGGCTCATCGCCATGACGGTGCGCGACTTTGCGGACGAGCTGTCGAGCAGTTCCCCCGCCCCCGGAGGGGGTAGCGTCGCCGCGCTCTGCGGAGCTTTGTCGGCCTCGCTCGTGGCGATGGTGGCCGCGCTCACGTGGTCGAAGACGGGGATGGAGTCCGCACGCCCCGCCATGAAGTCCGTGGGCACCGAAGCGCAGGCCCTCAAGGACTGGTTCCTGGCGGCGGTCGACCGCGACACCGAGGCCTTTAACGAGGTTCTCGCCTCCATGCGCATGCCGAAAAAGACCCCTGAAGAAATCGCCGCACGGGCAGGCGCCGTGGAGTGCGCCAACCAGGGCGCCGCGAAAGTCCCTCTCGACGTGCTCGAGGCGACGATTCGAGCGCTCGAGCTTTCTCTACAAGCCGTTAAGGAAGGAAACCCGAATTCGGTCTCCGACGCGGGCGTGGCCGGTGCGGCGGCTCTCGCCGCCGCCGAAGGCGCGGCGCTGAACGTGCGGATCAACGTCCCGTCTCTGAGCGATCGGTCCGTGGCCGCCGAATACGTCGCCCGTCAGGCCGGTGCTCTCGCGCGCGCACGCGACCTAGCGGACCAGGTGCGCGGCGCCGTGGACCGGGTTCTGGCATAACGCCGCGAGCACGAGCTCAGCCTTGGGCTTCCGGCGCCTCGCCCATCGACAGGCGGTAGATCGTTCCGCGCTTGCTGCCGATCCGCTCGAGTAGCCCCCGGTCGACGAGACGTCGGAGGTTGTCTTTCAGTGTGTTGCGGTTGGCGCCGGTTTTCGCCATCAACAAAGAGGCTGCCCCCGTTCCGTTTTCTCGGATCGTATCGAGGATGGCACGCTGCAGCGGCGGCAACTCGCGGGCGCGGGATTCGAGATCGAGCTTGCCCTGTAATCGCATCGTCAGGACCTGCAACGCTTCGACAAAAAACGACATCCACGGCGTCAGGTCGGCCTCGTCGGTCCAGATCTTGGTCTCCGCCTCGTCGATCGCGTCGTAGTAGGCGAACCTCATTTCGTCGAAGACGCGCTCCAAGCTGGCGTAATCGACGAATCCGTACCCCGCGCGACGTAGCAAGTGCGGGAGGATCACGCGGGCGGTACGACCGTTGCCCCGCTCGAACGGGCTGATCGAGGTGAGGTAGATGAAGAACGTGCCCGCGACGAGGAGGGCGTGTTGCTCGCCGCCGCGCAACTCCAATTCGAGCCACGAAACGAGATCCTCGATCTTGTCTTGCAGGAGGCGGGGCGGTAAAGTCTGGAGAACCCGCCCCTGAGCGCGACCCTCGGCGTCGAAGACTTCGAGGTGAAGCGGCGTCTCGCGCAGTGCGCTCGGCGGGGGAGGATTTCCCGGCTTGCCCACAATGACCGCGTTCAGCGCAGCCAATTCGTCGAACGTCACGATCGGACCCAACGCGGGGAATGACCGGTCCATGGCCGCCGCATACCCGACGACATCATCGCCCTCCGGAAAGGACGACGAGGCTCCGGCCAGTGCGGCGACAACATCCGCTTCGCTGACTCGGATACCCGCGATGCGACACGATGACGATACGGACTGGGCCCGAGCCATCTCTCGCAACCGAGCCAACTGCTCAGGAAGGATCGACGTGCCTCCCGCCCAAAAAGATCGAAACTGGTCGATCCTCGAAATCGCCTTAAGGATTTCTGGGTTAACGGTAATTTTTATGTCCATTTCACCCAATTCTCCACCCAAATTAGCTCATCCCCTCTCGCGGGGATCGGCAGCGTGGGCTTCCGCTCGTGAGGCATACTGGCACTGATGATAGACGATCCCCAGATTCTAGTCCCAACGATCCTCAATCGAACCGTTTCCCGGTGGAGAACGATCATGAGTGGCCACCCCGAAGGCCCTGCGCGTCGAGGCAACCGATTTCGGTCAAGCCTTCCCGCGGAACTCCACGCTGGAGGGCTGTCGATCGCCTGCGAAGCCCAAAATATCAGCCGGAGTGGCGTGCTGCTGACCGGAGACTTCCAGGCTCCGTCGGGGGAAACGGTCGAAATGACGCTCAAAGCACCGACCGGGAGCGCGACGGTTCGTATCTCGGGGCGGGTCATCCGCGTCCAACCCAGAACCGAGGGGGGCGGAGCGAGCATTGCAATCGAGTTCACCGACATGGACGACTCCAAGCACGACGCCATCGAAGTCCTTCTCGCAAGGCTCCTCGAGACCCAGCCCTCGGGTTCGCTGGACAGCCTGAAGCCCGGTGCGACGCCCCAGCAGATCAAAAAAGCGCTCGACGCGATCCCTCTCCCCCAGCGTATCGCCCTATCGGCGCGGACCGGCCTGAAGGACCGGGAGTTCCTTCGATTCGACACGCATCCCGCTGTCCTCGAGGCGCTGGTACGCAACCCGAGCCTGGGCATCGTCGAGGCGCGCGCGCTTGCCGCGTCGCAGTACCTGATGCCCGGGACGCTCGATGCCCTCGCGAGCGATCCGCGCTTCAAGGAGGACGAAGAACTGCGCATGGCCGTCGCCGTTCACCCTCGGGTCTCCGTGGTGACCGCCGAGAGAGTCACGGCCGACTTCAAGGTGCCGCAGATCAAGAAGCTGCTGGCAAGGCCGGGCCTGAATCAGGCCCTCCGCGAGAAACTGTTCAGACGGACGACACAGCGGTAGGAGCCCTGCGATCGCCTCTCCGAGCAATTGCTACGAGCAAGATCAGCCCCGCCGCCGAGCAGCCTGCCGCCGATCCGAACGCGACCCCCGCCCCCATCCGGTCCCACAAAACGCCGACCCCGATTGAGGAGACCATGTCTCCGACCGCGTTGGCCGCGGCGAGAACGCCTAGGCCGTACGATCTGCTCTCGCGCGGCAGCATCTCGGCGACGCACGCCTTCTCGACCGTCTCTTCGACCGCTATGGCGACGCCGGACAGCAGGAACGCGAAGCAAACCGCCGGCAGCGAGCGGCTCCCCAACGCTAGCGTCAAGTTCACGCCGAATCCGAGAAAGTACCCCGCGGCCAGCACCCGGCGCCTGCCGAATCGATCCGCCAGATGCCCCGACGGAAACGTCGCGAGGGCGCTCACGCCGTTGTGGAGCGCGTACAGCAGGACCGGCAGGCCAAACAGCATCGCCTTGCCGTCATCGGCGACGGGCGCCGCTTTGGCCACGGCGAGAATGAGAAACGACCTGGAAAAATCGCCGAGACCGAAAAGGAGTACGGCTCCCACGAGGGGCCAGTAGCCGCGAGGCATCCCTGGTCGCAATACCGCGGGAGGTGCTGCCGGATCGTGCACGCGCTCCTTGACGAGCCAAAGGACGCACACAGCCGCGAGCAGTCCCGGCACGAGCGCGACGAGCAGCACGCTCCTAAACGCGATCCCCGCCGCCAAAAGCGAGAGTGCGAGGAGGGGGCCGGCGACCGCGCCGATCATGTCCCCGGCCCTCTCGACACCAAACGCCCGCGCATAGAATCGTGGCTCGACGGAGTCGGACACGAGGAAATCCCGCAGCGGCCCTCGAAAGCCGCGCCCGACCCACGCCGCCGAGCGGAGCACGACGAACACCGGCAAGGTCGACACAAACCCGAGAGCCGAGGTGCAAACGGCCGTCAACGCATAGCCTGCGGCGGTCCACGGCTTCTTCCGCCCGATCCGCTGGCCCGCCACACCGCCCGCGAGTTTTGCCAGACCTGAGGCCGCATCGGCGATCCCCTCAATCGCGCCCAGGGCCGTCGCGCCGAGGCCTAGCCTGGCGAGCTGCAGAGGCAAAACCGAGGTCGCCATCTCGTGGCCGACATCCGACAGGAGGCTCGTCAGCCCGAAGGCGGCTACCGTGCGGTTCAACCAACCCGGACGGCCGTCCTTCGCGTCACCGCTCACGGGCTCACGCCGGATCGAGAAGGTGGACGACCATGCCCGAGCGGAGCTTCGGCTCGAACCAGGTGCTCTTGGGAGGCATCACCGCGCCCGCGTCGGCGACGCGCATCACGTCGGCCAGGCTCGTCGGGTGCATCGCGAACGCGACCGCATGCTCTCCCGAATCCACCCGCCGCATGAGCTCGGCGACACCGCGAATCCCGCCGCAAAACGTGATGCGAGCGTCGGTCCGCGGGTCGCCCACGCCGAGGATGGGCCCGAGGATCCGGTCCTGGAGAACGGAAACGTCCAGGCGCTTCACGGGGTCTTCCTCGTTCACGGTGCCGAGGCGCGCGACGAGCAAGCGCCACACCCCGTCGAGATACATCCCGAACGATCCCGACTCCCACGGGCTCTTCCCCGGCCACGGCGTCACGAGATCGAATCCCGCGGACTCGAGCCGCCGCAAGAGCCCGGGCGGCTCGAGACCGTTGAGGTCGCGGACGAGGCGGTTGTAGTCCAGGATGCGCAGCTCGGCCGCGGGAAAATGAACCGCGAGAAAGCGGTCGAACGATCGGTCCCCTACGGCGCTCGAAGCGCGTTCGCGCCGCATCCGCGCCACTCGCGCATACGCCGCCGCGCGATGATGACCGTCGGCGATGTAGCTCACCGGCACTTCGCCGAAAGCAGCCTCGAATCGAGCGACCTCGGCGGGATCGTCGACGACCCAAAGGGAGTGGCCTATACCGTCCCCGGCAATGAACTCGGCTGCCGGGTCGCGCTGGGTCCCTTCGGCGACGAGCGCATCGATCTCGGGGCGGCCGCGGTAGGCGAGAAATACCGGACCCGCGTGGGCGCCGATCGCATCCGTGTGGCGGGTGCGGTCGTCCTCCTTGTCGGGTCGGGTGTGCTCGTGCTTCTTGACCCGTCCCTCGAGGTAGTCGGACACCGACGCCGCTCCCACGACCCCAGTTTGGACGTGGTCGCCCATCCGCTGCCTGTAGAGGTAGAACGCGGGGCGCGCATCGCTCGCAAGCCACCCCTTCTGGCGCATCGCGAGGAAGTTCTCGCTCGCCTTGGCGTAAACGCGCGCATCGTGCGGGTCGACCGCGGGATCGAGATCGATTTCGGCCTTCACCACGTGCAGGAAAGTGTAGGGATCGTCGTGCGCGAGCGCCCGAGCCTCACTGGAATCGAGGACGTCGTACGGCAAGCTGGGGATCTTCGCGGCAAGATCGGCACGAGGGCGCAGGCCGCGGAACGGCTTCACATTCATCTCTGAATCTCCACGTCGGAGGTTAACATGCGCCCTTGATGAAACTCTTCACGCCATCCTTAGCGCTCGTAGGCCTCGTGTTCGCCCTCATCGGGGCCGCCGCTCCCGACCCCGTCCTGGGGATCATCGACGCTGGGCTTCGCAGCGATGGCGCTTATCGCAAGCTCGCTTGGATTTGCGACCGGATCGGCCCGCGGCTGTCCGGCTCCGAGAATCTCGATAAGGCGGTGACGTGGTGCTCCCGCGAGATGAAACGCGACGGGCTCGACAACGTCCACTCAGAGATCGTCATGGTGCCGCACTGGGTTCGCGGTGAAGCCAGCGGCCGGATCGTGAATCCCACGCCGCATCCGTTGGCGATTCTAGCGCTGGGCATGAGCGAGGGGACGGATCCTCAAGGGATCACCGCTGAAGTCGTCGAGGTGACGAGCTTCGACGAGTTGAAGACGATCGGCGACCGGGCGAAAGGGAGAATCGTCCTCTTCAACAAGCGGATCTACGCGAACGGCGGCGAGGATCGCGGCTACGGCTCCGCCGTTGCGCTGCGCTACAGCGGGGCTGCGGCCGCCGCGAAGGTCGGGGCGATCGGGATGATGATCCGCTCGCTCGCGACGGCCGATTTGCGGCTTCCGCATACGGGAGCCATGGCGTACGAAGACGGCGTCCCCCACATTCCAGCGGCCGCGATTGCGCCCGAGGATGCCGAACTCATCCACCGATTGCTCGCGGCCGGAGAGACGGTGAAGGTGACCTTCACGCTCTCTTGCGAGACTCTCCCCGACGCGGAATCGGCCAATGTCATCGGCGAGATTCGGGGAAGCCAGGCGCCGGACGAGATCGTCGTAATCGGTGGGCACCTCGATTCATGGGACGTCGGCACCGGAGCCCAAGACGATGGCGCCGGGTGCGCGATCTCGATGGAAGCGCTCCGGCTGATCCGGTCCCTCGGACTGAAGCCCAAGCGCACCATTCGTGCGGTGCTGTTCACCAACGAAGAAAACGGCCTGCGTGGCGGCAAGGCGTATGCCGAGGCGCACGCCGCGGAGCTCGGCAAACACGTTGCCGCGATCGAGTCCGACTCGGGGGGAGCGCGGCCGCTCGGGTTCGGGGTCAGCGCGGGGCCGGGTGGCACGGACATCGTGAGGAAGCTCGCGGCGCCGTTCGCGCGCTTCGCTGCGGATGAGGTGCAAGAGGGTGGAGGCGGCGCGGACATCTCCCCCATGGCCGCGGCGGGCGTACCGCAGTTGGGACTGCGTCAAGACAGCACGCACTACTTCGACATCCATCACACGATGGCGGACACCCTCGACAAGGTCGATGCGCACGATCTTGCAATGAACGCGACCGCGATGGCGGCGATGGCATGGCAACTCGCCAACGTCGACCCGCCCCTTCCGCGAACCGTGCCGCCCAAGACCGAAGGCACTGCCAAGCCTCCCGACATCCGTCGATGAGGGAAC
>JANMVW010000463.1:0-9300 GCA_031393555.1 Acidobacteriota bacterium | reverse complement strand
GGAGGCGATTCGTTCAGCGCGCCCGCGCGGCTGACCTACGACGCGTCGCGACGGGCCGAGGTCAACGCGCGAAGCGCGGGCGTCGTGCGCTCGGTGCTGGTGGACCTGGGGAGCCGCGTTCACAAGGGGATGCCGCTCGTCGTGCTCGACAGCCCGGA
Source organism: Acidobacteriota bacterium (assembly GCA_031393555.1). GTDB lineage: Bacteria > Acidobacteriota > Polarisedimenticolia > Polarisedimenticolales > DASRJG01 > DASRJG01. The sequence goes on along the minus strand of JANMVW010000463.1, from coordinate 9,142 downwards.
GGTAGGCGCGGACCGTTCCCGCTTGGCGGCGGCCGTCGCCCAGGTCGACGTCGCGCGCGCCCAGCTGGAACGCGAGCGCGCGCTTTTCGCCGACGGCATCACGTCGCAGCGCCAGGTCCAGCAGGCCGAAAGCGAATTGGCCTCGGCCCGCGCGGAGGTGCAGGCGATGGAGGCCGCGGCGGGGATCGTCGGCGGTTCGGGGACTTCGGGCCGGTACACCCTCGAGGCGCCGCTGTCGGGGGTCGTGGTGCGACGGTCCGCCACCGTGGGCCGCCAGGTCGATCGCGAAGAGGTCCTTCTCGAGATCGTGGATGCTTCGGTCCTTTGGGCCGAAATCGACGTGCCGGAGCCGCGGCTGGGAGACATCGCGGTCGGCCGCCCGGTCGTCCTCACGTTCGACGCTCTTGCCGGCCGGAGCTTCAAAGGGACGCTCGCCTCGATCGCTCCGGAGGTCGATGCGAGCACGCGCACGGCGATGGCCCGGGTCCGCTTGGACAACGCCGACGGCGCGCTGCGCGCCAACATGTACGGCCGCGCGCAGATCGCGGTGGGCGGGGTCGGGGGTGTCGTCACGGTGCCGCGCGCCGCGGTCCAGCGCGCCAACGGCGTCGACGTCGTGTTCGTCCGGCTCTCCGACACGCGCTTCACGACCCGGCACGTCAAAACGGGCGCGCGCGGCGATTCGTGGATCGAGATCACCCGCGGCGTCGCGGCCGGCGAGGACGTCGTCACCGTCGGCAGCTTCCTGTTGAAGACCGAAACGTTGAAGGGGAGCATCGGCGCAGGCTGCTGCGACGTGAAGTAGCCGATGCTCGAAGCCGTCATCTCCTGGTCCTTGCGCCACCGCGTGGCGGTGATCGCGCTGTGGCTCGGCGTCGCGGCCGTCGGGGTCGCGGCCCTCGCCCGGCTTCCGATCGACGCGTTCCCGGATACCACGCCAGTCCTCGTGCAGATCAATACGAAGGCGCCGGCGCTCTCGCCGATCGAGATCGAACGCCAGGTGACGGCGCCGGTCGAGCAGGCGATCGGCGGGCTCCCGGGACTCGAGGACGTGCGCTCGATCTCGAAGTTCGGGCTTTCGCAGGTCACCGTGACCTTCGCGGACGCGACCGACATCTACCTCGCCCGGCAGGTCGTCGGGGAGCGGCTCGCCACGGTCGAATTGCCGCAAGGGATCGAGCGGCCGTCGCTCGGGCCCGTCGCCTCGGGGCTCGGCGAGGTGTTCCACTACCTCGTCACCGGAAGCGCGAGCCTTGCCGAGCTGCGCACGGTTCAGGACTGGATCGTGCGGCCGCAACTGCGATCCGTGCCCGGAGTCGCCGAGGTGAACTCGTGGGGAGGCGACGAGCGGCAGATCCAAGTGCAGGTCGACCCGGTTCGACTGCAAGGGTTCGGGCTCTCGCTCGGCCGGCTCGTTGAAGTGCTCGAAAAAGGAAACAGCAGCGTCGGCGGGGGCGCCATTGACGAGGCGGGCGAGTCGATCCTCGTGCAGGGCGCCGGACTCGTCACGACGCTCGCCGATTTGGAGCGCACCGTCGTCACGGCCCGCGACGGCGTGCCTGTCCTCGTGGGCGACGTGGCCCGCGTCGTCTCCGGCCGCGAGATCCGGCGGGGCGCCGTGACCGCCGACGGCCGCGGCGAAGCGGTGCTCGGACTCGGCTTCATGCTCATGGGCGAAAACAGCCACGAGGTGACCCACCGCCTTCACGCCCGGCTCGACGAGATCCGAAAGACGCTTCCGCACGGCGTGGAGGTGACCCCTGTCTACGAACGCACGACGCTCGTCGACCGCGTCTTGCGCACGGTTCGGACGAACTTGCTCGAGGGCGCACTCCTGGTGGTCGCGGTGCTCTTCATCTTCCTGGGAAACCTGCGGGCCGGGCTGATCGTCGCATCCGCGATCCCTCTCTCGCTGCTGTTCGCGTTCGATCTGATGACCCGGGTGGGGATCGCCGGAAGCCTCATGAGCTTAGGTGCCATCGACTTCGGCCTGGTCGTTGATAGCTCGGTCATCGTGGTCGAAAACACCCTGCGCCGTCTGGACCTCGAAGGTGGGAGGAGGCCGGTGCTCGACGTCGTCAAGGACGCCGCGCTCGAGGTGCGGCGCCCGACGCTGTTCGGCGAGTTGATCATCATCATCGTTTACCTGCCGATCCTCACCCTCGAAGGCGTAGAGGGGAAGTTGTTCCGGCCGATGGCGGCGACCGTGGTGTTCGTGCTCGTCGGGTCGCTGCTGGCGTCGTTGACTCTCACCCCCGTGATGGCGAGCCTCGCGCTCGGGCGGCGCAAGGTCCAGCGCGAGACGTTTGTCATGCGCGGCCTGTCTCGCCTGTACCGGCCGGTGCTCGAAGTTGCGTTGTCCCGGCCGCGCACCGTGCTGGCCGCCGCCGGCTTGCTCGTGGCGTTCGCGGGCGTGCTCGCGACCCGGCTCGGGTCCGAGTTCGTGCCCCGCCTGAACGAGGGGACCATCGTCATCAACACCGTCCGGCTGGCGGGAGTCTCGGTGGACGAGTCGGTGCGCTACGGGACGCGCATCGAACGCGCTCTCTCCGGCACCTTCCCGGACGAGATAGAGCGCGTGTGGACCCGCACGGGCAGCGCCGAGATCGCCACCGATCCGATGGGTCTCCAGTTGTCGGACGTCTTCGTCACGCTGACTCCGCAGAAGAAGTGGCGGCAGGCGCGCACGCAGGCGGAGCTCGTCGCGCGTATGGAGCAGGCGCTTTCCGGGCTTCCGGGAATGAAGATGATTTTCACGCAGCCGATCGAGATGCGGGTGAACGAGATGATCGCAGGTGTAAAAAGCGACGTCGGGGTGAAGATCTTCGGCGACGATCTCGCGGTGCTGCGTGCGGTCGCACGCGACGTCGACCGGGTCTTGCGAACGGTTCCCGGCGCGGCCGACGTGACGACCGAACAGGTGACGGGCCAGCCGGTGCTGCAGGTGGACGTCGATCGAGACGCCGCCGCGCGCCACGGGGTTTCGGCGGGAGAAGTGCTCGCCGTCGTTTCCGCGCTCGGCGGGATCGAGGTCGGCGAGCTGCGAGAAGGCGACCGGCGGTTCCCGATCGTGGTCCGACTCGACGACCGTTATCGGCAGGACGCTGCCGCGCTCGGCGAGGTGCTCGTCACGACAGGCACGGGCGACCGTATCCCGCTCTCCCGTCTCGCGAAGATCGAGCTCGCGCAGGGGCCGTCCACGATCACGAGAGATTGGGGGAAGCGCCGGATCGTCGTCGAGGCCAGCGTCCGCGGGCGGGACGTCGGCTCGTTCGTCGCCGACGCCCAGAAGGCCATCGAGCACGACGTGGTCCTGCCCCCGGGGAACTGGATACGGTTCGGAGGGCAGTTCGAGCACTTTCAGCGAGCGCGCAAGCGGCTGCTTTTCGTCGTTCCGTTGGCGCTCGCTTCGATTCTCGTGCTGCTCTACCTGACGTACGGACGGGTGGCCGACACGGTGCGCGTGTTCACCGGCGTGCCGTTCGCCGCGGTCGGCGGCATCGTCGCTCTGTGGCTGCGCGGCATTCCGTTCAGCATCTCGGCGGGCGTCGGCTTCGTTGCGCTGTCGGGAGTGGCGGTTCTCGGCGACATGGTGCTCGTCTCGACGATCCGTCAGCTCCGCACCGAAGGGCTCGAAGGGAGCGCGGCCGTCACGACCGCGGCGTTGCGCCGCCTTCGGCCCGTGCTGATGACGGGCCTAGTCGCCAGCCTCGGCTTCCTGCCGATGGCGCTCAACACGGGGATCGGCGCCGAGGTGCAACGTCCGTTGGCCACCGTGGTCATCGGCGGCGTTTTGTCCTCGACGCTGCTCACGTTGATCGTGCTGCCGGTTCTTTACGGAGTGTTCGAGCGGAGATCGTAGCTCAACGGGCCGGCTCCGTGCGCCGCCACGCCCAGAAGAAAAGCGCCGCGAACACGAGGTCGGCGACGGCGAACGGCTTCCACATGCTGGGGATCCCCTGGGTGAACCAGTATCCGAACACCAGGGTGCAGTAGGACGCTTTGAGCAAGATGCCGAAGGGGATCAGGATTCTGTTCGCGCGTGGATCGAAGGCCACGGCGAAGAACATGATGCCGAAGACGAGAAGCAGGGCGGCGGGGAACTGCACGTACCCGAGGTGATTGGGCGGGGTCACCCCGAAGTGGTCGAAGAGGGCGGCCGGCGCCACGAGGAACGCGGCGCCCAAGATGCTTTCGTAGAATCCGGCGATCGTGAAGAGGATCGATACCGGCCGATCGGTTTTCATGAGGTGGCCTCCTTCTCTCTGCGGCGGCTCCGCCACCGCGCGTTGAAGCGGTTCCGCCGCCTCTTCGTCGACTCGGCGCTGTAAAGATCGAGCGCGAGGCTCCGGAAGCCCCGCTCCAGATCGGTCACGCTCATGCCGCTGGGTTCAAAGTTGACGTCGAACAGCGTGCAGCGCTCCCAGGCGCCGGGGTGCGTGAGCCGGTTCTCGTCGCGAAGGCGCGCGTACAGAGGCGTACCGGGGAAGGGCGTCAGCACGGTGATCTGAACGTCGAAGAGATCGGCCTCCCGGACGAACTCCCGCACATGATCAAAGATGTCGGGCCCCTGGCCGTCGAGCCCGAGGACGAAGCAGCCGTTCACGCGGATGCCGTGCTCCTGGATGTTCCGCAGCGCGTCCCGGTAGCGCCCAAGGTGCTTCAGCTTCCAATTGCTGCGCGTTTCGACCCCGTTTAGACCTTCGACCACGGGACTTTCGAGACCGATGAGGACTTCGGCGCAGCCGCTGTCGGCGAGCAAGTCGAGCATCGTGTCGTCTTCGCCGAGCGAGATGTCGGTCTCGGTGAACCAGCGGATGGGTCGCCTGCCTATCTCCGGGAGTAGGTCGAGCCAGTAGTCGCGCCGTACGAAACTGTTGTCGTCGGCCAACTCGATGAACGGGTGCTTCCACAGCCCCAGGATCTTGTCGATCTCCGCCAGAACGCGCGCCGCAGGTTTCTGCCGGTAGTGGCTGCTGAAGAGGATCGATCCGGCGCAGAACTCGCACCGGTGCGGGCACCCGCGGCTCGTCTGCACCGTCAGGCGGTTGTACCGCTTCATGTCCAGTAGCTCGTAGGCGGGCAGGGGCGATTCCGCCAAGTCGTAGTCGTCATCGCGCGAGCCGTAGGAAGGCCGCAGCGATCCGGTCTCCGCGTCCGCGAGGACCTGCGGCCAATGAAGCTCGCCGTGCCCGATGACGACGGCGTCGCCGTGGGCCGAAGCTTCTTCTGGAAGCGCGCTGACGTGAGGACCGCCCAGGACGACCGGAACCCCGGCGAGCCCGAACCGTTCGGCGAGTTCGTAGGCTTCGCCGATCTGCGCGGTGTAGCTCGAGATCCCGATGAGGTCGAAGGGTTCCGGAAGGGCCGTCAAGGCGCGGATGTCCGGCACCTCGAAGTAGCGGACCTCGTGCCGCTCCGGCGTCATCCCCGCCAGGGTCAACAGGCCGAGGCTCGGCAGCGACGCGATGACCCTGCTGCGCTCGACGAACCCCGGGAGCGTCAGACCGAGTCGCAGCAACTCCTCGTCGCACGCCCTGATGCCGCTCATTGCAACCAGAGCAATCCTCATCGGCCCAGCACTTCGAAGGTCGTGATCGCGACGCCCGCCGCGACGGCGGCAACCGGCACGAAGAACAGGTGCCGGAAAGGCTTCCGCCATGCGGCCAGATAGCAGACGAGCGGCATCGTCGCGGCGCCGAGGCAGAGGCTCAGCGACGCCGCGGACAGCGCCGTGCCGCGGGGCAGCGTGAACTGCGAAACGGACAACGCAAAGGAGATGTTGATGAAGCCCAGGCCGAAGAACGAAACGTGCGCCAGCCGCGTCATGCGGCGTCGCCACGAACCGTAGCCGCCCAGCCAGTCTTCGCGCCAGAAAAACAGGCCCATCACGGCGCCTCCGATCAGACCCAGGAGGACTCCGATCCAACCGGCGGCGAGGTTCGTTGCGATTGGCCCACCCCCACACTGTGCGTCCTGATCTTAGCCAGTGCCGACCGGAACCAAACCACCGCAAGTGTCCGCAATGCCTTGGCCGGTAGCCGCGATATCGCCAAAATCCGCCGGCTCAATCAAGTTCAGCACTTCTTGGCCTTGTTCGGCCCGCTCGAGGTCGGCGGGCTTGCCGGTGGTGACGATCTCTTCGTCTCGAGTGTTCACCTAGGCAAGGTTGCGGGGGCGCAACCGCTCAGCGCTGTTCGGGGGCGACGCGCAATCCCGCTTGTTACACAATCCTGTGTCGATGCATCGAGAGAACCCCGTGACGTATCGAACTCCAGTTCGAATCGAACGCATTGAGCGCGCGATCCTCGTGCTTCGGGGCCATAGGGTCATTCTCGACGCGAAGCTCGCCGAGCTCTACGAGGTTGAAACCAAAACACTCGTCCGAGCGGTGCGACGGAACGCCGAGCGATTCCCGGCGGATTTCATGTTCCAGATCACTGAGCGCGAGTTCGAGCACTTGAGGTACCAAACTGGTACCTCAAGTGCGTGGGGCGGGCGACGCCACCGACCCTACGCGTTCACCGAACAGGGTGTGGCCATGTTGTCGGGCGCGCTCCGGAGCCCCCGAGCGGTGCAGGTCAATATCGGAATCATGCGAGCCTTCGTCCATCTCCGGCAGATGCTGCGAGCGGACACCGGACTGGCCAGAAAGCTCGCCGTCCTCGAGAAGAAATACGACACCCAGTTCCGCGTCGTGTTCGACGCCATCCGAGAGCTCATGGAACCACCGGCGAAGTCGACCAAGCGAATTGGATTCCGGTCCGAGAAGTCCTGAGAATCGCGACGTGAACTGAATTCCCCAGCCAGTTGTGGCCAACCTGTGCAGCTCGGGGAAGGACTCGGCGCAGAACGACGGAATTCCGCTCTGTTTACGTTATGCTCCGTGTCTTGGGCGCTCTAAAATGCGTTCGGTCTGAAGAGAAGAACCGGATGAACAGAAGGAGACGGTGATGGGCACATTTCGTGTAAGGGCCTTAATTGAAAATCATACCGACAGAAAGAAGTCGGTCCGCATCCGCAAACTTCTCGTCGGTACCGGAAGTGAACATACATGGCTCCCGGAAAACATCCTGGACAAAATCGGAGTCCGTCGCGAGAAGAAGGATATTTCGTTCATGATGGCAAACGGCACGATTGTTACGCGTAACATCGGTTTCGCGATAGTTCACGTCGACAAGTACTTCACGATCGACGAGGTCGTTTTCGCGGAAAAGGGTGATCTCGTTCTTCTCGGTGCAAGAACATTGGAAGGCCTGAATCTGACCGTTAACCCGATGAGGGAAAAATTGGTGGCAGCGGGGCCAATTCCAGCGGCATAGCTCAGTCCCTACGTGAACTTCAGGGGATAGGCCTTCAGCACCTCGTCCCGGTGCGCGCGCTTCAGCTTGTCGTAAGGCTCTTCGGCCCCGGTGAAGTACGCGTGGCGCACGTAGAAGCTCTCGCCGTTGTTGTCAGTGTCGATGAACAAGAGGTCGGGCTCGCCGAATACCGTGAAGAGATTCCAGGCGCCGGGCCAAACCCAGCAAATGTAAATATTTTAGTTTTGAGTTTTGTCACCCAAGAGGGAGCCATCGATGAACATCAACCGTGCTGAGCGAGTCGCGTACTTCCTGCTTCGTTTCGTGGCTGGACTGTTGTTCCTCCAAGTTGGGAGCAAGCTGCTGCTCGGGTGGTTCGGCGGCGTGAGCGAAGCGGGCTCAACCGCGCCGTTGATGTCCCAGATGGGCATCGGCGGCGCGCTTGAGTTCTTCGGTGGCCTGATGATCATGCTCGGCGCTCTGACACGGCCGGTCGCCTTCATCCTCTCCGGAGAAATGGCGGTCGCGTACTTCCAGTTCCACGCGCCAAATGGCGTGTGGCCGATCCAAAACCACGGCGAGCCCGCGGTGCTGTTCTGCTTCATCTTCTTGTACGTGGCCTCGCGCGGTGGCGGCGAGTGGAGCCTCGACGCGTTGATCGAGAGGAAGCGCGGGCAGGCTCGTAACGCCATCCCTACTTGAACTTCAAGGGATAGACCTTCAGCACCTCGTCCCCGTAGTGGTTGATCACCTTGACGGCGATCTTCCCCGTCGCAGGTAAATCAAACGGCAGGCTCTTCGTCCGATACAGGGCGCCCCACGCAGCCTCGTCAACCTCGGCCCGGAGCGCGCGCTTCAGCTTGTCGTAAGGCTCTTCGGCGCCGGTGAAGTAAGCGTGGCGCACGAAGAAGCTCTCGCCGTTGTAGTCAGTGTCGATGAACCAGCAGGCGATGCCATCGACGGTATCCGAACGGATCGCACCCGTCGTCGGGTCGTACACGTCGACGCCCACGACTTCGACTTCGACCTTGCCGTCTTTCTTCTGCTCGATCCGGAGGTCGGGCTCGCCGAACACCGTGAAGAGATTCCCGGCGCCGGTCTTTTTGAGCACCTCGTCGCCCATCGTCAGATCGGGGTTGGCACGCGCTAGCAGCACGGGCAACTTCCCGTACTGTTTCGTCGAATAGGCCACCGCGTAGCGCCGCTCCGGATCGGCCGTGTCCTTCGGCATGAACTCGGCCGCAGTCTCACCGGCGGCCGCATCGAACGCGAACCCGCTCACGATCAGGAGATCGAAGCCGCTCCCCTGGATCGCCTCTTTCGCCGCTTCCTTCACCTGATCCTGGCCCACGGTTCCGTGCTCCGGGCCGATGGACACGCCGACACGCCGCGTCGTCCCGCCCTTGTCCTTGAACTCGCCGGCCGCTTGAATCCACGCCCCGGGCCACGGTTCGAGCCGTTCGAACACCAGCCGCTCCGCCCGCCGCGTGTTCTGCACGCCCGCCTTCCGCAGATTGTCCAGGATCATCGTCGTGAAGTCGGCCGCTCCGGGCGTCGACCGTCCGGCACGCTCCGAGGCCGACAGCTCTGCGTTCGCGTCGAGCACGCGATGGGGCGACAGGCTCTCCACGGTGAACGGCCCGGTCACGCGCACGCGCTTGGGATCCTCAAACGGCTGATCGAACAGTGTCTCCGGCGCGGCGCGCTTGGCGATCGACGCATCGATCTCTCTCTGCCGCTCGCGCCTCAGCTTCCACCACGCGGTGTGCGCCGTTTTCGCCGCCGCGGTCCACGCCTCATCGACCTCGCGCGGAATCTGCCACTCCTCCCACGACGCCTTG
>JANMVW010000457.1:0-2443 GCA_031393555.1 Acidobacteriota bacterium | reverse complement strand
TCCCCGTTTTCACCCCCGGTAGATCGCCAGGGCGTCTTCCGGGACGAGGGCCTCTCCCCACGCCAGAAGCGCCCGGACCGCCCCGTCCTCGCGGGCCTCGCGATCGGCGGCCAGCGGCGCCGACATCGTCGCCAGGGCGACATCGGCGATCGTCGGGGATTCCCCCTGGAGCCACCGGCGCCCACCGAGTCGCGCCATCGCCAAGCCCGCCAGGCGTTTCGCCTCGGCGACGTCTCGCACGCGGCCCGCGGGCGTCAGGCCGAAACGCCTGGCGACGACCCGCCGCGCGATGCGCTCCTTGATCCAGCGCGCCGGCGCCGGGTCCCCCGGGAAAAACATCGATGAGAGCTTCCCAGGTCGGCTGAGGACGTTGCGGTAGGCCACACGCCGCGACAGGGCCATGAACGCCTGGTCGGCCCAGTCTTCGAGGATCAGGCACTCCGCCCGGGCGGCGGCCTCTTGCGGGAGGAGCGGCGGATGGGGATGGCGCTCCTCGAGGTAGAGCAGGATCGCCGTGGAATCCGCGATCGCCTGACCGTGATCGACGAGCACCGGGACGAGTCCTTGGCCGGAGGCCGCGACGACGGACGCGCGATCCATCGGAGCGATGTCCTGCGTTTCGTACTTCAGCCCCTTGAACGAGAGCGCGACCCGGACCTTGACGCAGTTGTGGCTGAACGGGATTTGGATCAGCTTCATCGGGCCTCAACCTCCAGCGCGCACGTGGTCGCCGATGCGCCGCAAGCGCGCGAGCTCGTCTTGTTCCAAGGCGCCGCCGTCGAGCGCCGCGAGCGCCTCATGGAGTTCCTCGTCGTTCGCGGGGCCGGCGAGGACCATGTCCACGCGGGGATCCGTCAACGCAAAGCGATAGCACTCAGCCGCGGTTGGGGCACGCTCGCCTTCCGGCATGCGCTTCGGGTCGAGCAGCTGCCCCCATCGCGTCGCCGTGTACGCGATCGTCCCCGGACGATTCGCGGGAGTCAACAACGGCAGGATCTCGGTTTCGGCCCCACGGTGCGCGGCGTTGTAGCGGAACATCAAGATGTCGAACGGCTGCGCGGGGTCCGCGGCGAGCCGCCCCATGAGCTCGCGGTCGTGACCCGACAGCGCGAGATGCGCGACCAGTCCGCGCTCCTTGAGACGAAGCGCCGCATCGAGCACGCGAGGCGAGACCGGCCGCTGATGCCACCCCAGGATCAACACGTCCGCGCGTTCGATCGCCAAGGCCCGCAACCCCCGCGTGACGAAAGGCGCCATCAGGAGGCCGGTGCGGTCGTAGCTCTGCAACGCGACGACGATTCCGGAGCGATGGGCCGGGGCGAGGTGCCTCACGGCATCCCGCATCCCGCGGCGCCGGATCGATCCCCAGTAGAAGTAGTTGACGCCGCGTTCGTGAAACGCCCTCTCGATCGAGAGGGCCGGAGCGCCGTAGCTCGCGCCGAGTCCGATCCGGCCGACCCGAAGGCCCGTCCGGCCCAGGACCACGGGACTGGCGAAGCTCATGTCCTCATCCTATCTCCTGCTACGATGCCCGCATGCGTTGGGTGGTGGGCGACGTCCACGGCTGCGCGCGCGAGTTCGGCGACCTCCTCGACGAGATCCGGTTCGACCCGGCCACGGACGAGTTGTGGAGCGTCGGCGACCTGGTCAATACGGGGCCCGACTCGCTCGGCGCGCTGCGGATCTTCAGGGACGCCGGCGGAAGGGCCGTGCTCGGCAATCACGACATCTACGCGCTCCGCGCGCGCGCGGGGAGCGTCCCGCGCCGCAGCGACCGGCTCGACGCGCTGTTCGCTTCCAAAGAGTGCGACGCACTGCTCGCGGGCCTGCGCGCTTTCCCGACGATCGTGCGGCTCGAGCGCGAGACTTCGCCGCGGGGAGTCTGGCTCGTGCACGCCGGGCTACATCCGCTCTGGAACGACCTTCCCGTACTCGCCGCGCGCCGTCGCGCGCAGCCGCACGACGACGAGTGGTTGCACGCGGACGAGGTGACGTTCATGACGCGCGTGCGCTGCTGCGATCGCTACGGAGATCGCGTCAAGTTCACCGGCCAGCCCGACGACGCCCCGCCGCCGTTTCAGGCCTGGGACGCGTTCTACGCGGGCGACGATCTGGTCGTCCACGGTCACTGGGCCATGCGTGGCCACTACCGCGGCCCGCGCACGATGGGACTCGATTCCGCGTGCGTTTACGGCGGACATCTCAGCGCGTGGTGCGTCGAGGACGACCGCGTCGTGAGCGTGCCCTGCCGCGTCGCCCGCGGCTACCTGATCTGACCGGAAATTAATAGGGGACAGTCCCCTTTTTCTTCTAAAGCTTCGCGGGGTGCGTTCAACCGGTCAATGCAACACCATGCCGCCAGCCAGCTGGCAGAAGGGCACGGTGGGGTATGCCGGTAATGAGACGAGGGTTGACGGCTGACGAACGCGCTGCGCTCTGGCAG
>JANMVW010000454.1:0-21929 GCA_031393555.1 Acidobacteriota bacterium | reverse complement strand
CGCACACGTACGGGTCGACCGGCCAGGCTGGACCGCTGACCGGACGTATGCCTCCTTCGCCATCCCCGAGGTAGACGACGAGCGAACTGTGTAACGCGCCGTCCGACACCGCAGCGAAGTCGGGTTTCGTGTCGAGATTGAAATCCGCTACCACGGTATGCGCGTACGCCGTTCCAGCCACGGAATACGTCGACGACCTCTCCGTGAACCGGCCGGAGCCGTTCCCGAGGTAGGTCGCAAACCTGGGGTAGTTTCCCGATTTCTGAGCCAAGAGATCCGGGTACCCGTCCCGATTGAAATCCCCGACGCTGACGGAGTGAATCGCCGCGATCGGAGAGCTCGGCGACTCAACCAAGGGGACCGTTGGGACACAGGCCCCCCACTTGCACCGCGCGTCGGACGTGCAGGGATTGGAATCGTCGCACGCGGTCCCGTCCGGAACCGTGGATCCGTAGCACCAACCCGAGTGGCACTCGTCGTTGCCGGTACAGCCGTTGTGGTCATCGCACGATTTGCCGTCGTCGGCCGCGATGCCCCTGCAATAGCCCCTCGAACAGAGTTCGTTCACGGTGCACGGGTCGAAATCGTCGCACGCGCTGCCTTCGGCCATCGCGGTTCCGCGGCAGGATCCCCCTGAGCAGCGGTCTTTCCCGGTGCAGGCGTCGTGGTCGTCACACGGCACGCCGTCACCCGCCGGGGTTCCCCCGCACAGCCCCAGGGAACACGTATCGTTTGACGTGCAGGGGTCGAGGTCGTCGCACGCCACGTTCACGGGCGTGTTCACGCATCCGATCGCCGGGTCGCACAGGTCCGCCGTGCAGCCGTTCCCGTCGCTACAGCCGAGCGCTTCGACTCCCGCGCACGCACCGGTCGTGTCGCAGGTGCCGACGGTCGTGCACGCGTTGCCGTCGTCGCAACGCACCCCGGGCCTCGGGATGTGGTTGCATCCGCAGCCGGGAGCGGCGCTATCCGAGGTGCAAGGATTCTGGTCGTCGCAGCTGACGGGGCCGATCGTGACGGTGAGCGTCGCAAGGCCGGTGCGACCGGCGTGGTCGGTGGCTCGCAACGTCACCCGGTGCGCGCCTCCCTGGAAGCTCGCGTGAAGCTGTTCACCCGACCCGAGCGTCGATTGTGCAGGCGATCCGAAATCCTCGAACCAGTCGAAGGCGACGATGTCGTCGCTGGTTCCGGGGGTGGAGTCGGGGTCGGTGCTTCCCCGCCCGTCGAGAAGCAACGCGACCGGTGTGCCGTCCACGCATACGGCCGTCTGGTCCGGACCGGCGTTCGCGACCGGCGGCCGATTCCTCAAGGTGAACTCGTCGGCCCCCAGGTCCACGACGCCGAGCGCGTCCCCGTTCCCGTCGAGAACTCGACCGTCGCCCTCGAAATCCGTGGCCGGGAGGCGGAGAGCGGCGTTGTCGCCTGAGTCGATGGCGGGAGACGACGCGTTGAGGTGGTAATCGCCGCCGGCCCCATCGATGAATTGCGGGTCCGCCGAGATGTTGCCGTTCTGGCCGGTCTGATCGGAGATCGCCTCGTAGTTGACCTCGTTTCCGAACACGAGGTTCTGGCTCCATTTGAAACTGCTGACCGCGACTCCAATATCGGCCTGCATACCGATCACGTTGCCTACGATCACGTTGTTTTCGTAGACCTGCTGTGTGGCCCAGCGACCGACGCGGATCCCCACGTCGTTCCGGACGATCGTATTGTTGAGCACCACCGGCACACTGCCGGCGATCGGTGTGATGTTGATTGCGCGACACGGGTTGTCTTCGAAGACATTGTTCACGACGGTCGGCGAGGAGAAATTGCCGAAGGTGACAACGCCGGACGAGAACTGACTGTCGCAACGGTTGTTCCGGAATATGTTCCCCTCGATCAGGGGCGAAGAGGTGTTGCCGTCGATGCCGCCGAAGCCGTCTCTAATAATGTTGCCCCGGATCACGCTGCCCACCCCTCGAACGGTCAGGCCTCCCCCATTCCTGATCGTGAAGCCGGTCAGTGTTCCGCCGGGACCCATATCCACGACCGCTCCGTAGCCGCCGGTGTTGTCCAGGATCGTGACGTCCGGCCCGCCGGTGCTTTTGAGGATGACGTTCTTTCCGCCAAACGTGAGGTTGCCCACGTAAGTTCCGGGCGCCACGAGGATCGTCTCCCCGGATGTCGCGGAATCGATGAGGCTCTGGAGGGGAGAGGTCGCGAGGACGGATTGAGCGGGATCGGCAGCCACGAACGCCTGAATCGAGCCGAGCACGACGATCAGGGCCGACGCAAGGCGCCTACGATGTTGCATTTGCCGAAATCATAGGCACCGGCTTCCGGGATGTCCATCCGCCGGTCGACGACTAATGGAGCGACTCAGGGATCCGTGAGTGAGAATCGATCCTTCGTCGGCTTTGCTGAGATCCGGCGGGATTGTCGAGGTCGCTCTGAGCGGCATTGACCGCGCCGGAGAATTGTAAGAAAAAGGGGACTGTCCCCTATATCAGGGACGCCGCGAGGCCGTGGATCAGGCCGAGGACGCGGCTGGGCGCGATGCCGAGATAGAAGATCGCGGCCGCGGCGATCGTGAGCACGATGGCGAGCGACGGCGGCAACGGCGAAAGGGGCGCGGCGTCTTTCTCGGGCTGCTTGAACCACATCGTCATGATGACCGAGAGGTAGTAGTACGCGGCGATCACCGCGTTCAACGAACCGACGACCGCGAGCATCCACTGCTTTGACTGCACCGCGGCCTGGAAGATCAGGTACTTGCCGAGGAACCCGCCGGTGGGCGGGATGCCGGCCATCGAAAGCAGGAACACGGTCATCGTCGCCGCGAGAAACGGCCGGCGCGCGCCCAAGCCCGCCCAGGACGAGATGAAGTCGTAGCCGGACTCGGCGGCGAGATCGCCGCCGCCGACGGCCGCGGCGACACCGAAAGCGCCGAGCGTCATGAACGCATAGGTCGTGAGGTAGAAGAGGATCGCCTTGATGCCGAGCTCGGGAAGGCAGACGAGGGCGATCAAGAGATAGCCGGCATGCGCGATCGACGAAAACGCCAGCAGCCGCTTGATGTTGGTCTGCGCCAGCGCGACGAGGTTGGCGATCGTCATCGTGGCGGCCGCGAGCCAGGTCAGGATCGGAATCCAGAGGGCGCTGTGGTCGCCAAACGCCCCGGCGAGCACGCGGATCAGGGCGGCAAACGCCACGGTCTTCGTCGCGGCCGCCATGAACGCGGTGACGTTCGTCGGCGCGCCGGTGTACACGTCGGGCACCCACTGGTGGAACGGGACGACCGCGATCTTGAAGCTCAGGCCAACGATCACGAGCCCGAGGCCCATCGTCAGCATCGCGGAGGGCCGCAACGAGGCGGCCTGAGCGATCGCGGCCAGCTCGAGCGAGCCGGTGCCGCCGTAGAGGAGAGCCAGGCCGTAGACGAGAAACCCGGACGAGAACGCGCCGAGCAGGAAGTACTTGAGCGCGGCCTCGATCGACCGCACGCGACCCCGGGTCAGTCCGCACGAGACGTAAAGAGCCACGGAGAAGATCTCGAGCCCGATCAGCAAGAGCATCAGGTTCGTCGTCTGGAGCATCAGCACCATGCCGGCCAGCGCGAACAGCATCAGCGCGTAGAACTCGCCCTGTTCGGAACCTTCGCGTTCGAGAAAGCGAGCGGAAAACAGCAGCGTCAGGAAGCCGACGGCGAGCACCAGCACGCTGAGATAGATGCCGAAACGGTCGACGCGCACCATGCCGTAGGCGGTCGTCGCCGCGACCAGCCCGACTCCCCGCCACTGCCGCACCGTGGCCCAGCCCGCGAAGAACACGCCCAGGAGCGACACGCTCCAGGGAGACACCGCCGCGGCGAAGCCCCGGCCCGTCTCGCGGTAAAACGGCGTCATCATCAAGACGAGGAGGCCCCACGCCGCGAGGATCACGACGGGGAGGACGAGGGGGAGCTGGAGTTCCGACATCGTCACACCGTCATGAGGTAGACGAGGATCGCGACGACCCCCATCAGAAAGACCAGAGCGTAGTTCCTGACATACCCGGTCTGGAACAACTTGAAGAGCTGGCCGGTGATGTCGGCGACGATCCCGGTCGCGTTGACCACTCCGTCGATCACGAAGCGATCGAACCCTGCGAAGAAGCGAGAGATCGCGTAAAACGGCTTGAGGATCGTCGCCTCGTAGAACTCGTCCACCCAGTAGAGGTTCCGCCACATGACGTAGACAGGGCGGAACCGCTGCGCGATCGAGGCGGCCATCCCCTCCCGCCGGCGGTAGATCACGAAGGCGACTCCGATTCCCGCCAGGGCGATCGCCAGCGCCAGGCCCATCAGCGCGAACTCGAGGCTCGCCCCGTGCTCGGCCGCCTCGCCGGCCCCATGAGCCGACGCAACCGCAGGCGCCAGCCAGTGATGGAAGACGTTGACGTCGCGGCCGAAGACGGTCGTTCCAAGAACCGCCGGGATGCCGATCCAACCCCCGACGACGGAGAGCCCCGCGAGGATCATGAGCGGCACGGTCATCGCCTTGGGGGATTCGTGCGCGTGGTCGAACGTGTGGTGATCGCCCCGGTACTTGCCGTAAAACACCAGGAACGTCAGCCGGAACATGTAAAACGCGGTGAGCCCCGCCGAGAGAGCCAGCACGCCCCAAACGATCTTGCTCCCCGACGACCAAGCGCCCCAAAGGATCTCGTCTTTCGAGAAGAACCCGGCGAGCGGGAAGATCCCCGCGATCGCGAGCGTCGCCGTCATGAACGTCGCGAAGGTGACCGGCAGCTTCGACCTGAGG
Organism: Acidobacteriota bacterium; assembly: GCA_031393555.1. Classification (GTDB taxonomy): domain Bacteria; phylum Acidobacteriota; class Polarisedimenticolia; order Polarisedimenticolales; family DASRJG01; genus DASRJG01. The sequence continues at coordinate 17,145 of JANMVW010000454.1, read as the reverse complement.
CCGCCCATCTTCGTGATGTCCTGCTCGCCGTGCTGGCCGTGGATGACGCTGCCTGCTCCCAAAAACAGGAGTGCCTTGAAGAACGCGTGCGTCATCAGATGGAAGATCGCCGCGGTCCAAGCGCCGACGCCGACGGCCGCGAACATGTAGCCGAGTTGACTGACCGTCGAATACGCGAGGACTTTCTTGATGTCGGTCGCCGTGATCCCCATCGTCGCCGCGAAGATCGCCGTGAGCGCGCCGACGACCGCAATGACCGCCATCGCCTCGGGGGCGTGCACGTAGAGCGCCGACATCCGCACGACCATGTAAACGCCGGCGGTGACCATCGTGGCGGCGTGGATCAGCGCGGACACCGGCGTCGGACCCGCCATCGCGTCGGGGAGCCAGACGTACAAGGGGATCTGCGCGGACTTGCCACACGCGCCGATGAACAGGAGGATCCCGACCGCGACGAGGAGCGCGTGGTGCCCGTCCCCACCGCCCGCGATCGCCGCGGAGACACCGCGGTAGTCGAGCGTGCCGAACGTCGTGAGCAGGTAGAGCATGCCGATGACGAACGCGAAATCACCGATGCGATTGACGAGAAACGCCTTGCGCCCCGCATCGGCGCAGGTGAGGCCCGTGCGCGTGTCGAACGGCCGGTCGTAGAAGAAGCCGATCAAGAGGTAGGAGCACAGGCCCACGCCCTCCCATCCCACGAAGGTGACGAGGAGATTGGAGCCCAGGACGAGTGTGAGCATCATCGCCATGAACAGGTTCAAGTAGACGAAAAAGCGGGCGAACCCGTCTTCGTGCTCCATGTAACCGACGCTGTAGACGTGGATCAGGAACCCGACGCCCGTGACGACGAGGATCATGATCGCGGAGAGCGGATCGAGCGCGAACCCCCAGGGGATCGCGGTCATCGTCCCGGCATCGCCGATCGGCCCCATCGGAATCCAGGTGCCCAAGCTGGTCTCGAAGTAGCGGGCGTCTTCGGGGAGCCGGGAGAGCTCGACCACGGCGCCGGCCGAAACGACGAGCGCGGCGAGCACGACCCCGCAGCCGATGAGGCCGACCGCCCGCCGGCTGAGGCGTTTTCCGAATAGTCCGTTGATCGCGACGCCTAAAAGCGGCAGGATCGGGATCAGCCAGATCAGCTTCAACATCGCGTCATCACCACTTCAAGAGGTTGATCTCGTCCACGTCGGTCGTGCCCCGCAGACGGAACAGCGCGATCACGATGGCGAGGCCGGCCGCCGCTTCGGCCGCGGCGAGCGCCATGACGAAAAACACGAAGATCTGCGCCTCGGGCCCGCCGTTGATCCTCGCAAAGGTGATGAACGCGAGGTTGCCGGCGTTCAACATCAGCTCGACGCACATGAGGATCGAGATGGCGCCGCGACGGGTCAGCACGCCGACGACACCCAGCGCGAGCAGGACCGCGGACAGGATGAGCACCAGGCGCGGGTCGATCACGACACCTTCCTCTTGGCGAGGAGCACCGCCCCGATCATCGCGACGACGAGCAGGAGCGAAATCGCCTCGAAGGGGTAATAAAAACGCGTGAAGAGCTCTTTGCCGAGCGAAGCCGCCGTGCCGAACCCTTCGGTTTTTTCGGGGAACGACGAAGGCGCCGACAGCCAGATGGCGCGGCCAATGACGATCGCGAACAAAAGCGCCGTCACCGGCGCCAGGATGCGCTGAATCGTGCCCGCGGGATGGGCCCTGGCCTCTTCGCGCAGGTTGAGCAGCATGATCACGAACAGGATCAACACCATGATCGCGCCGGCGTACACGATGACCTGCAGCAGGCCGATGAACTGGGCGTCGAGCACCATGTAGAGCCCCGCGATCGCGACCAAATTGAACGCGAGCGCAACGGCCGCGGAAACCGGGTTGCGGTTCGTGATCACGACGATCGCGGAAGCGATCAGGAGCAGCGCAAGGACGAAAAAGGCGATCAGCTCCATCGGCGCCTCAGTGCCCCACCACGCCGTACACGACGAGGATCGCGGTGACGGCGAGGTTCGCGAGCGACAGCGGGAGCAGGCCTTTCCAGCCCAGGTTCATCAGCTGGTCGTAACGGAAGCGCGGGAGCGTCCAGCGCACCCAGACGAACAAGAACTGGAAGAACGCCATCTTGACGACGAACGCGAGGATCTGCGCGCCCCACAGCAGCCAGCCCGGCTCGGGGAGCCAGCGCACCGGCAACCCCAACTGCCAACCACCCAGAAACAGCGTGATCCCGAGAGCGGACGACGTCATCATGTTGATGTACTCGGCCATGAAAAACGCGGCGAAGCGCATCCCCGAGTACTCGGTGTGGTAGCCCGCGACGAGCTCCCCTTCGGCCTCGGGAAGGTCGAACGGGTTGCGGTTCGTCTCGGCGTAGCCGGCCACCGTGAACAGGATGAACCCGAGAAGCTGAAACCCGCCGCCGAAGATGTTCCAGTGGAGGAAGCTCCCCGCCTGTTGCGCGACGATCTCGGTCGGCCGCAGAGTTCCGGAAACGAGCACGACCGACACGACCGAAAGCGCCATCGGCAGCTCGTACGAGATCATCTGCGCGGACGAGCGCAATCCCCCGATCAGCGAGAACTTGCTGTTCGACGACCAACCGGCCAACACCAACGCATAGACCCCCAGTCCCGTCGACGCGAACGCCCACAGCAGCCCGCCGTCGAGGTCCAAGATGACGAGGCCGATCTGTTTCCCGAGGATCGTCACCGTCGGACCGAACGGGATGACCGCGAAGGCGCACAACGCCGGGATGACGGCCAAAGCCGGAGCGAGCACGTAGAACAGCTTGTGCGCCTCGGCGGGAATGATGTCTTCCTTCTGGATGAACTTGATCCCGTCAGCGATCGGCTGCAACAGCCCGAAGGGACCGACGCGGTTCGGGCCCAGACGGTATTGGATGACCGCGGATACCCGCCGTTCGACCCACGTCATGATCGATACGCACAGCATCAGCCCGCTAAAGACGATCACGATCTTGAGAAGGTTGATGATGATGTCCACGCTCGGCATGCCTCAAACACCGGCTGCGGCGGGTGCCGCCACGCCGAGAAGCCCCATCGACTCGGGCGTCACGCCCTCGAATTCCGCGACGCTTTGAGAGACGGACCGCAAAACGTCGGAGGCCGAAGCCCACTCCGGGAGCGAAGCACCCGCGCAGGCGGCCACGTCGGCCGCGATGCGCCAGCCCGGCCGGGCCTCGCCCAGAGGGAGGTGACAACGGAGCACCCGTTGCGCCCGGCCTTCGAAATTCACGTAGGTCCCGTCCGCTTCGGACCACGACGCGGACGGAATCGCGACCGCAGCATCGGCGGCGGCCCCCGACGCGAACGGCCCCGCGAAGATCACCTCGACCTTCCCGTTCGCCGCGGCCGGAAGCGCGAACGTGTCGGCCGGATCGAGGGTGTCTCCCAGCACCAGCAGTGTCGTCACCGTCCCCTGGGTCACGGCAGCCAGGACGGCGTCCTCACTCGCGGTCGCGCCGAAGATCCACGCCGCGCCCCGCGCGTTGGCCCCCTTGTCGGCCCGGACGAGAAGCTGGTCGTCGGCGCCCGAAACGAGCGATCGCGCGCCGAAGACCGCACCGCCCAAGCCGAGGGCCACCTCGCGCCACGCGTAAAGATCTTCGCTGAGCGTGCGCGGCGAAGCGATGACGCCGAGCGTCCCCGCCCGGGAGGCCGTCTGGAGCTTGGCGGCCGCGGCCGCGATCGCCGCGTCGTAGGACGCGCCGGCATCGCCGATGCGCGCCGTCCGGAGCCGCGCGGCTCCTTGCTCTTTCGCATACGACATGCGGCCGTCGTCGCAGATCCAGTGCCCGTTGACCGCCTCGTTGACGCGGGGAACGATCCGCTTCACGCGATCGTCGATCTGCCCCTGCGTCGTCATCATCGTTTGCTGTTGCCCGACCGAGACGACGACGTTGCACCCGCGCGCGCAACCGGCGCAGACCGTGGGCGTGTTCTTCAAATACCAGACCCGCGTCTTGAAACGGAACTCTTTGAGCGTGAGCGCGCCGACGGGGCAGAGGTCGACGACGTTTCCAGAATAGGCGTTGTCGAGGCGCTTCCCGGGGAAGATCCCGATCTGAGAACGCTCCCCGCGCTGGAAGAACGCCAGCTCGCCCGTTTTGGTGATCTCGTCGCAAAAACGGATGCAGCGGCTGCACTGGATGCAGCGCTCCTGGTCGAGCATGACGTGAGGGCCGATGTCGACGGCTTTCGACAGCGCGAGCTTGGGCTCGGTGTAGCGGCTCGTCCCCGTGCCGTGCTCGACCGCGTACTCTTGCAACCGGCACTCCCCCGCCTGGTCGCAAATCGGGCAATCGAGCGGGTGGTTGATGAGGAAGAACTCCATCATCGCGGATCGCGCCGTTTTGACCTTCGCGCTCGCCGTGTGAACGACCATCCCCTCGGCCACCGGCGTATAGCAGCCGATGACGAGCTTCGGCGCCTTCTCCACCTCGACGAGGCACATGCGGCAGTTGCCCGCGATCGACAGCCCGTCGTGGTAGCAGTAGTGGGGGATCTCGCGGCCGCGCTTCAAGGCCGCCTGGAGGATGGTCGTCCCTGCGGCGACGTTGATCTCCTCGCCGTCGATCGTGACCTTCGGCATCAGCGGACTCCCTGGAGCAAGAGGGTGCCGGTGAGACAACTGCGGTGATCGATGTGGTGCTGGAACTCGTCGCGGAATTTCGTGACGAACGAAATCGCCGGCATCGCGGCCGCGTCGCCCAAGGCACAGATCGTGTTTCCGATGATGTTGTTCGAGACGGACAGCAAGAGATCGAGGTCTTGCTGCATGCCGTTACCCCCCTCGATGCGATTCAAAACCCGCTCGAGCCAGCCGCAGCCTTCACGGCACGGCGTGCACTGCCCGCACGATTCGTGATGGTAGAAATGAGCGATGCGCGCCATCGCGGCCACCATGCAGGTCGACGAGTCCATGACCATGATGCCCGCGGAACCGAGCATCGTCCCCTTGGCCGCGAGCGCGTCGAAATCCAGATCGACGTCGCAGTCTTCCGCGCGGAGCACCGGCACGGACGAACCTCCCGGGATGACGGCCTTGAGCGGCCGGTCGGCGTGAAACATGCCGCCGCCGAGCTCGTAGATCAGCTCTCGCATCGGAAGACCCAAAGGCGCTTCGTAGACGCCGGGCCGCTTCACGTGCCCGGAGAGACAGTAGAGCTTGGGGCCGGTGTTTTTCGGCGCCTTGCCGACGGTGAGATACCAATCGGCGCCCCGCTCGATGATGAACGGCACGTTGGCGACCGTTTCGACATTGTTGATCGTCGTCGGGCATCCCCACACGCCGGACGCGGCAGGAAACGGCGGCTTCAAACGCGGGTAGCCGCGATTCCCCTCGAGAGACGACATCAACGCCGTCTCTTCGCCGCAGATGTAGGCGCCCGCGCCGCGATGGACGACGAGGTCGCAGCTCCAGCCGCTCCCCAGGATGTTCGCCCCCGCGTAGTTTTTGGCGTACGCCTCGGCGACGGCACGATCGAGGACCTTGGCTTCGTGCACGAACTCGCCGCGGATGTAGATGTAGACCGCCTTCGCGCGGATCGCGTAAGCGCCCAGCAGCGACCCTTCGAGAACGAGATGGGGATCTTTTTCCATGAGGAGACGGTCCTTGAAGGTCCCCGGTTCCGATTCGTCGGCGTTGATCAAGAAGTAGTGGGGCCGCTTGGGATCGACCTCCTTCGGCATGAACGACCACTTGAGCCCGCAGGGGAATCCCGCGCCGCCGCGCCCGCGCAGCCCAGACTTTTTGACCTCGTCGGTCACCGCGTCCGGCGTCATGGACGAAAGCGCCTTGCGCAGAGCCTGGTAGCCGCCCAAGGCTTCATACCCGGAAAGGGTCAGCGCTTCGGGCTTGTCCACGTTTCTGGTGAGGATGCGTTCCATCGTGCCCCGCCTAATCCAGGCTCGCCAGAAGGCGGTCGACCGATTCGATCGTGAGGTTTTCGTAGTAGGTGTCGTTCAACTGGAACATCGGCGCCGTGCCGCACGATCCCAGGCACTCGACGCGGACGAGCGAGAACTTCCCGTCGGGGGTCGTCTCCCCCTCTTTGATGCCCAGCTTGTGTTCGAGGTGCCGCAAGAGCTCGTCGGAGCCGCGCAGCATGCAAGACAGCGTCGTGCAGAGCTGGATGTGATGCCTCCCCGACGGCCGCTGTTTGTACATCGAATAGAACGTGACGCAGCCGTGGACGTGGCTCGCTGCGACCCCCAGACGCGAGGCCACCCACGCTTCGGATTCGAAATCGATGGCGCCCTTGGCGATTTGGACTTCCCACAGCACGGGCAAAAGCGCCGCTTTCGGCTGCGGGTATTTCGCGACGATCGCGTCGACCTTCCCTTCGAACTCAGCACCGAACATCAACGACTCCCAGGATGACCATCGAAATAGGGGACAGTCCCCTTTTTCTTATCAAAGCGGTATCCGAGGAGATTTGTAAGAAAAAGGGGACTGTCCCCTATTTCGATGCTCCGCCTCATCGATCCACCTCGCCCATGACCGGGTCGATGCTGCCGATGCAGGCGACCACATCGGCCACGAGCTCGCCTTCGACCTGATGCTTCAGACTCGCGAGGTTGTTGAAGGCGGAGGAACGGATCCGACACCGATACGGCGACTTACCGCCCTCGGACACGATGTAGAAGCCCAGCTCCCCTTTCGGAACCTCGGTCGCGACGTAGATCTCGCCGGCGGGGCAAGAAAACCCTTCGGTGACGATCATGAACTGATGGATCAACTCTTCCATGCTCGTCAAGACCTTCGATTTCACGGGAAGGAAGATCTTCGGATCGTCGACGTTGACGGGGCCATCGGGGATCGCCTTCAACGCCTGATCCAGGATCGACACCGACTGGCGCATCTCCTCGATCCGGACGAGGTAGCGGTCGTAGACGTCCCCTTCCGTGCCGACGGGGATCTCGAAGTTGTAGTTCTGATAGCCGCTGTAGGGCTTCGCCTTGCGAACGTCGTAGTTCACGCCGGAGGCGCGGAGAACGGGGCCGGTCACGCCGAAGGAAAGTGCCTCCTTGGCCGTCAATCGGCCGACGCCCTGCGTGCGCTTCAACCAGATCGTGTTCTTCGTGAGGAGCGACTCGTAATCGTCGATGCGATCGGGCATCGCGTCGACGAACGCGCGCAGGCGCACGAGCCAGTCCGCGGTGGCGTCGTGCGCCACGCCGCCCACGCGGGTGTACGAGGTCGTCAACCGAGCGCCGGTCAAGTCCTCGATGAGGTCGTAGTGCCACTCGCGGTCCTTGAAGGTGTGGAAGAACATCGTGGCCGCGCCGAGGTCTAAAGCCGACGTGCCCAGCCACACGAGGTGCGAGCCGACCCGCGCGAGCTCGCAGCAGATCACGCGAAGGACCTGGCACCGCGCCGGGACCTCGATCCCCAGAAGCCCTTCGACAGCCAGGGCAAAACCGACGTTCGCCGCCAACGGACTCAGGTAGTCCATCCGGTCGGTGTACGGGATGAACTGCAGGTAGGTCCGGTTCTCGGCGATCTTTTCCATGCCGCGGTGGAGATAGCCCAGGTCGGGCCGGCAGGACACGACGGTCTCGCCGTCCAGTTCGAGGACGACGCGCAACACGCCGTGGGTCGCCGGGTGGGACGGGCCCATATTGATCGTCAGCGTGTCGGGGCGTTCGGACGCGATCTCGATGAGGACCTCCTGGCGCAAACCTCGAGACTAACCTCGGTACAGCGGGAGCTCCTTACGGAGCGGATGATCGGTGTAATCGTCCGGCATCAGAATCCGGCGCAAGTCCGGGTGACCTTCGAACAGGATTCCGAACATGTCGAAGGCCTCGCGTTCGTTCCAGTCGGCGGCGCTCCACAGCGGCGTCAACGAGGCGATCGGCCCCCGGTCTCCCACGCGGGCTTTCAGCCTCAAACCGTCGTTGCGCGAGTGGCTGTAGAGGTGAGCGACGACTTCCATCGGCGGTTCGCGGTGCGGCCAGTGGACCGCGGTGATGTCGACGAGAACGTTGAAGTCGGTGCTCGGGTCGTCTCTCAGCCACCGGGCGACCTGAAGCCACTGCGTCGCGTCGATCACGGCCCAGTGCTGCCCGCGAAACGAACCGGTCTCTTGGACCGCGTTCGCGAATTGCGATTGCAGCGCCGACACGGCCTGCGCCCCTTCGGCCAACGTCGTTACTCCCACTCGAGGGCGCCTCGCCACAGGAGATAGAGGTACCCGGCGACGAGGATTCCCAGGAACACGGCCATCTCGCCGAGTACGAATCCCTTGTTCGCCGCAAAGCTCTTGAAGGTGACCGCCCACGGAATCAAGAACGCGGCTTCGATGTCGAACAGGATGAACAGCATCGCCACCAGGAAAAACTTCACGGAGAAACGATGCTTGTCGACGGAGTCGAAGGGGCGGGAGCCGCATTCGTACGGCGTCGTGTCCGAGTGGACTTTTGTCCACCCGCGCCCGAGGAACCGGGGGGCCAGCCAACTGGCGACCAACATGCTGCCGATCAGCCCCGCCGCGGTTGCGATCGTCAGGACGACGGTGATCAGGCTGCCTTCCATCGGACCTCTCCAAACTGCGAAGGGCCGGGTACTCTAACACGTGGAAAACGGCCTATCGAGGCTGGAATACGGGGATTGTGGTGGGGAATTCCGTCTGGGCGCGCGTCGGCTCGATCTCTTCGATGCGGCGGAACATGGCGGCGGCCTCTCGCGGCTTGCCGAGCTCGAGATACAGCTCCCCCAGGCTCTCGTAGACCGGCGTCAATCGCGGTGCGCACGCAGACGCGTTGCGGAGATAGGCCTCCGCTTCGTCCCAGCGCTTCGCGGCGATGTAGGTCCGGCCGAGGTTCGCCAGCGCGTAGCACTGGCGTGGGTTGACCGCGAGCACGTGACGGAAGACGTTTTCAGCCTGGTCCAGCCTCCCCGCGCCGAGCGCCGCACGCCCGACCAGATGCACGGCGTCGAGGTCGTCCGGGTTCAAGGAGGAAAGCCGCTGCGCGTAAGCCAGGGACTGGAGGTAGTCGAACTGCTTCCGGACGGCATCCGGCTCGTCGGCGGCCTGCCTGAGAAAGCACTCGGCGAGGAGCCGCAAGACGACCGGGTCGTCCGGAGCGATCAGCAGCACCTGGCGGAGCGGAACGACCGCATCGGCGTAAAGCCCCGTCGCGAAGCGCGCCTTCCCGAGAAACACGAGCAGCCAAGTCTGAGAGCGGATGCGTTGCGCCGCCTCGAAATCCTGGATCGCGTCATTCCAGCGCCGCAGGGAACTCAAGGCGTAACCGCGAAGCGCCAGGAGCGTGTAGCGCATCCGCGGGTCGTCCGTCCGGGAGAGTCCCTCGCCGGCCGCGCGGATCGCCTGGGGCCAATGGCCCGAGGCGGTCAGCGCCAAGGCGAGTCCGGCGTAGTACGCCGGCGGCGCGGGGTCGAGGCGTAATGCGCGGCTGAATTCGAGCTCGGCGTCGCGAGTACGTCCCATCTTGAGCATGCAATGACCGAGCAAGAAATAGCCGTCGGCGTACCCGGGCGATCGATCGACGACCGCCTGGAGCTCGGCGGCCGCCTCGAGATAGCGGCCGGCCTTCATGGCCGCGACCGCCTCCTGGGTGTCGGCTCGCGCGGGAAGCGTGAAGACGCCGGAGAACACGGCCAACGCCAAGGCGGCACGAGCGCCGGCCGTCGTCACGGGCGTTGCTCTTGCTGCTGGAAGTGGACCTTCACGACCACCTTGCGCGCACCGGACTGGAGCGGAACGGGCTCGTACCGCCATCGTTTCACCGCCTCGAGCGCTGCCGCCTCGAATCCGAGACCCGGGCGGGAGCACTCGAGCACGGTCGCCCCGCCGACGCTGCCATCGGGGAGTACCGCAAGCCGGAGCGTCACCCGCCCTTCAGCCCGAAGGGAACGCGCCGCGACCGGATAGACCGGCGGCACTTGCGCGACGAGGGCGGGCTCGACGCTTGGAGCGATCGCGGAGGGGACGCGCGACGGCGGCCCAAGCTCGGCCGGGGGGGGAGGCGGATTCGGATTCGGGATGATCGCCTCGATATCGGCGGGAATCGTGTTCAGGGCGATCTCGGGTGCCGCCTCGGGAACGGGCTCGGTCGACAACACGCGCACGGCACGCACCGCCGCCGGCGGCTCCCCGGGCGGACCGGGCACGTCCGGAACGGCCGCGGACGGTCGTGCCGCGGGAGGATCGGGGAGCGGCATGGCTGGGGGCGAGAGTTGCCAGACGCGCGGAAAGTCCGGCCCGGGGCTCGCCACCGGGGGGATCGAGACCAACCGCATCGCGGGGAGGAGGAGAATCGCTCCGTGCAAGCTCAACGCGGCGATCACGACGGCGGGTGCGACCCACCGCATCGACGGGCCGCCGAGATTCTGGATCCGACGTCCTTCGGCGGCGAGCTTCTCGTCGAAGCGAAGGAGAAAACGCAGGCGGCTCATCCGCGCGTTCCTTGCGGGCGCGCCGGAAACGCGATCCGGGGCGGGCCGGGGAGCCCCGCGATCGCCCCGTACGCGGCGACCATCGTTTCGTAGGTCGCCTCGGGCGAGACGACGAGGACGACCACCGCCTCGGGCCGGCCCGCGAGGCGGGCGGTCACGGCGGAGGCGAGGCCGGACAACGGCACCGGAACGCCGTCGACTTGCGTCTCTTGTTCCGAGAACACTTCGACGCGCACCGCGTCGGTGTCTCGCAAGCGCCCGTCGCGATCGGCGCTTGCGAACCGGAGCCCAGGGCCCCGCGAGGCCGAGTACATCCCGGAAATCACCACGGTGGCCAGCACGAGAAACGCCAGGCTCGCCATGGGCACGACGGGAATGAAGGGGCGCTTGAGCGCCGAGCGATCGAGGCGCATCACGCCCCTCCGGAATCATCCGGGCGCGCGCCGAAAACGACGTTGCGCACCCCCGCCTTCCGCAACGTCTCGAGGACGCCCTCGACGACCGCGAAGGACACACCGGCGTCGATGCGCAACAGGAACGTCCGCTCGGGGTCGCTATCGACGATCCGCGACGCCTCGAAGTAAAGAGACTCCGGCCCGGGCAGATCGTGGATCGCGCCGTTCCTTTCCGAAAAACGCCACTGAAGCTCTTCGCCCGCCGCAGCGCTGACGTGACGCTCCACGATGAGGCACGCGGCTCCGGGCGGGGCTTCGAAAAGACCGGGCGCGCGCGGCAGGGCGATCCTGTCGGGCTCCGGGGCGAAACTCGTGGACAACATGAAAAACACGGCGAGCAGCAGTGTGATGTCGGCCAACGCTGCGAAGGGCACGGCGGGAGCGAGGCGGCGCGGCTTCGGCAGTCGCATCAGCTCGCCTTAGGCCTTCGTCCCCATCCGTTCCATCTCGGAGAAGGTCTCGACGACGACGCTTCCGGCCATCTCGAGGGCGCGCGTCTGGGCGGCGATTCGTCCCGCGAAGAAATTGTGGAAGGGAAGGGCGACGGCCGCGACCACGAGCCCCCAAGCCGTCGTGTAAAGGGCCTGCGCGATCGCCCCCGCGATGCGGGCGGGGTCGGAAAGGCCGCCTGCGTGGATGACGTCGAACGCGAGGATCATCCCCCACACCGTTCCGAGAAATCCGAGGATCGGCGCGAGGTTGGCAACCGTCGCGAGGAGACCGAGCTTTCCCTCCAGCCGCGACAACTCGTAAAGCGCGGTGGTTTCCATGGCGGACTCGACCTCGTTGCGGGGTGCCCCGATTTTGAGGATTCCGGTGTGGAGCACCGACGAGACGGGACCGCGGTGGCGCTCGCACAACTCGCCGGCTTCCTTGACGCGGCCGTTCAACAGCTCTTGACGCACCTGCCCGAAAAAATCCCGCACGTTGAGCTGGAGCGACCGGTACTGGACGAGCTTGTAGAAAATGACGGCCGTGGCGACGACGCTGCACGCGGTGATCGGGTGCATCATCGGTCCACCGGCGGCATAGATTCTGCCGAGATCTCCCAACATGGTGGAAAGAGGATAACCCAAGCTCCGTGCGGGCGCCTTGAGGGGCCGGCTACTCGTAACGCAGGGATTCGATCGGGTCGAGGCGCGAGGCCTTGGCGGCCGGGTAGATGCCGAAGAAGAGGCCGACGGCGGACGAGAAGCCGAACGCGAGCACCACCGCCCAGATCGGCACGAAAAACCCGGGCCAGTTGGGGATCAATTTGGCCGCGATCGCGCCCACGCCGATCCCCATGGCGATTCCGATGATCCCGCCGACGAGCGCCAGCGTGATGGCCTCGATGACGAACTGCGACAGGATATGGCTGCGCCGGGCGCCGACCGCCTTGCGTACGCCGATCTCGCGGGTTCTTTCGGTGACGGACACGAGCATGATGTTCATGATGCCGATGCCTCCGACCAGAAGTGCGATCGAAACGACGCCGGCGACGACGTACGTCACCCCATTGGCGAACTTCGTGAACGACTTCAGGAACTCTTTCTGGGTCGCGACTTTGAAGTCGCTCGGCTGGTCCGAGCGCAGGCGGTGCCGCACGCGCAGCGCGTTTTCGATTTCGTCGGCGGCCTGATCGACGAGCTCGGGGGTCTTCGAGCGCACGAGAAAGGCCGTGCTCTCCTCGACGTCGTGCCCCCAAAGGCTGACGGCCGTCCCGTAGGGGAGCATCACGAACTTGTCGAGCTCCTGGCCCAGGAGCTCTCCTTTCGGCTCCATCACGCCGATGATGTTGCAGGTTCGTCCCGCCACGAGCAGGTCTCGTCCGATGGGGTTGTCGGGAAGCTTGAGGTCCTTGAGTACCCCGTGGCCGATCACGCAGGCGTTGGTGCGCGCGGTGTCATCCAGCGCGCTGAAGAAGCGGCCCACCTCGACGTAGTAGTTGCGCACGTCTTGAAACACCGGCTGCACGCCGATGATCTGGTACTGCGAACGCTCCTCGCCGAATTTCACCTCGCTGAATTGCTGCACGATCGGGGTCGCCACCGACACCGAAGGGCAGGTGCGCATGACGGCCTGGCCGTCCTCCCAGGTGAGCACGATCTTGCCGAGCTTGTCGCCTTCTTTTCCGGGCGGCCGGAACGGACTGACGATGATCGTGTTCGCGCCCAGGTTCTGCACCTCGTTGGTGATGACCTGGGAAAACCCCTGGACGATCGAGACGACGGCGATCACGGCGGCCGTGCCGATGACGATCCCCAAGGTCGTGAGCATCGACCTCATCTTGTTGGCCCAGATCGCCTTCAGGGCCATGAGGATGTTTTCGAAGAACACCGCGGGCTCGCTTGAAGGTCCCGGCGTCAGCCGGCGACCGGATGGTTGCGGAGGTCACTGACGATCTTGCCGTCGCGCAGCCGCACGACGCGCGCGGCGTGCTGGGCGAGCTCGTCCTCGTGCGTGACGAGGATGATCGTGTTGCCGCCGTGGTGCAGCTCGTCCATCAGCGCCAGGATTTCCTCGCCGGTTGTGGAATCGAGGTTTCGGGTGGGCTCGTCGGCGAGCAGGATCGACGGGTCGTTGACCAGGGCGCGCGCGATCGCGACGCGCTGCCGCTGGCCGCCCGACATCTCGTTCGGCCGGTGATGCTTGCGTGTCCCCAAGCCCACCGCATCGAGCGCCTTTTCGGCCCGCGCTTTTCGTTCCTTGCGCGCCAGACCCGAATAGACGAGAGGCAACTCGACGTTCTGGACGGCGTCGGCGCGCGGGAGGAGGTTGAAGGTCTGGAAAATGAACCCGATCTCTTTGTTGCGGATCTGCGCCAGCTCGTCGTCGTTCATCGCCGAGATCTCGCGCCCCTTCAGGACGTACGATCCCGTCGACGGCGTATCGAGGCAGCCGATGAGGTTCATCAGCGTGGATTTCCCCGAACCCGAGGGGCCCATGATCGCCACGTAGTCTCCCGCCTCGATCGAGAGCGAAACACCGTCCAGGGCGTGGACGATCGTCTCCGCCCCCATCTCGTAGGTTTTGGTGACGTCGCGAATGTCAATCAGTGCGCTCAATCGATTTTCACCTCGGCCTTTGCCCCGTCTTTCGCATCCTTCCCCGTCTCGGCCTTCTTTTCTTTGACGGCATCCCCGTCTTTCAGATCGCGAAGCCCGCGATACGGCCCGGTCACGACGGTCTCGCCGTCTTTGAGACCTTCGACGACGGCAACCGACGTCTCGTCGCTGATCCCCGTCTTGACCGCGCGAAGCCGTGCCTTCCCGCCCTCGACGACGAAGACGCACTCTTTCGTCTCGCCGGTCTTCGCGTCGTCTTTCTTGACGTCGTCCTTCTTGGATTCGTCCTTCTTTTTCGCGCCGCCCGCCGCCGCGTCCGCAATTTCTTTTACCGGGCGCAGCATCACGGCCTGGATCGGCACCGTGACCACGCTTTTCGCGGTCTGTGTCTCGATCCGGGCTTTCGCGGTCATTCCAGGCCGAAGCTGCGCGTCGACGGTATCTAGCGCGACCTTGACCTCGAACACCTGCGTTTGCTGCCCCGGACGCTGCACCGCCGAGCCGCCGATCTCGACGACCTTCCCAGCGTAGGGCTTCGCCTCGCCAACGGCGTCCACCACCACGCGCGCCGTCTGGCCGAGGCTCAACTGGGTCACGCGCGTCTCGTCGACGTCCACCGTGGCGAGGATCTCGCCCATGTCCGAAACGATCATGAGGACCGTGCCCGGGTTGTTCATCGTGCCGGTGAGGGTGATCTCGCCCTTCTCGGCGTTCAACTTCGTGACGGTGCCGTCCATCGGCGAGCGGATCGTCGTTTTGGACAGGTCGTCCCGCGCCCGGGCGAGACTGGCCTCCGCCTGCTCGACCTGTTCTTTGAGGCTTCGGACCTCGATCGTGCGCGAGCTGAAATCGAGCTCGCTCAGCTCGAGCGCCTCGGTCGAAACCAGGCCGCTATTGCCGTGCAGCGATTGGTTCCGCTTGAACTTCCGGTCGGAGTTCGCGAGGGAAATCTCCGCCTGCTCGATCGCGATCTTTTGCATCCGGACCGCCGACTGCAGGCGATCCACCTCGGTGCGGTATCTCTCCGGATCGATTTGAACGAGAAGGTCGCCGGTCTTGACGGCATCCCCCTCCTTGACGGGGAGCTTCCGAATCTCGCCGATGACCGACGATTGGATGTTGACCTTCGTGCGCGCTTCGATCCGTCCGGTCGCCGAGACGAACGAGGCCAGGTCTTTCGTGGCCGCCTTGGCCATGTAGACCTCTTCCCCCTTCGCCTTGGGACGGGACAAGACGGAGGCCGCGATGATCCCGCCCACGACGACGACCGCCGCGACGGCGATGAGGGACTTCTGGAGCGTGGTCATGCGGTGAATGCCGAATAGAGCCCACCGAAGACGACCTTCAGCAAGATGTAGGCGACCCACACGCCGCCGACGACGTACTTCGCCCCGCGGGGCGAGAAACGCGTCGTCTTCGACAGTGCGATCGATCCGACGAAAAACGCCCAGATGTCGAACACATCCACGCTCGAAGCCACCGCCAGGAGCGCTTTGCTCGTGGTGTCGAAGTCGAGGAAGGCTCCGAGGTTGGACTTCAGGACGCGCGCGAACTGGACGTCGGATGCGTTGAGGCTCTCCTGCGGCCACGCCACGACCGCCGTCAACAGTTGCGGAATGACTTGAATGACCTGCGTATAGGCGTAGCCCGCGACCACTGTCAGGTATTTGGTCTTGGCGCCGAACGCCGCGGCGAGCCCGTGGTAGATCAGCGGGACGATCAAGACCGGGATGAAGATGAAGAGCGTGTTCAGGCCCCGCCGCACGGGGCTCTTCTGTTTTTCCATCCCCAGACGCGTCTGCTCGACGATCTCCTCGCGTTTTTTCGCGTCCAGATTTGCGCCCGCCATCTTGTCGACGAACTTCATCTGCGTCTTGACGGCGTCGTCGATGTCGATCTTGGGGACCGTGGCGCTCTGCGAAACGAAAAACGCCGCCATGACGAGAAACGTGGGCACGAGCCAATTCCACCCGGGCTTGCGGGCGATCGACTCGAACGCTCTCGCCGGAGAGAAGAAAACGCCCGTCAATCGGGCCAAGGTCCCCAACTCGGGACCGGAGGGTGCCCCACCCGTCGCCTCGGCCATGACTCTACCTCCCCGCGTCGTCGGCGAGCTTCAGCCCCTTCGATTCGAGCAGCGTCCCCTTGGCGCGCTCGAGATCGGCCAGGGATTTGTTGTAGTCGAGAAGCGCCTGAATCAGCGAGAGCTGCGCGTTCCTGAGGTCGGTCTGGAACGTGAACACCTCGAACGAGGTCGACATGCCGTTGTCGAATTTCTTCTGCTCGGCGTCCAGCTTCTTCGTTTGCAGCTCGACGTTCTTGCGGGCCGCGGTGATTCTCTCGTAGCCGGACTCGACCGCGCGCACGGCGGTCCGGACGTCGACGCGGATGAGGTACTCCGTGTTCTGAACCGAGAGCTCTTGCTTCTCGCGGCCGATCCGGGCGATCGCGTAGTTGGCTTTCGCCGCGCGGTTCGCGACCGGAACGGCGTAGCTCAGGCCGAGATTCCAGGAGTAGTTGTTGAACTTCGGAATCTCTTTGAACGACTCGCCGAGCCCGCCCGTCTTCACGATGTCGTCTCCCGTGCCCGGAATCGTGTCCGGCCCGGGAAGCACGTCGATCAGATTGTTTCCGCTCGGAGTGAGCCCGGCGGACAGATCGAGTTGGTGCCGGGAGGCGTTGCGGGCCGCGCGCTCGCCGAGCGCGGAGTTCTCGAGCGCGGCGCGGGCCTCGAGCATCTCCGGCCGCGCCTCGATCGCCTTGGCGATGGCCGCGTTGAGTTCGACCGTTCGCGGCTCTTGCACCGGCTCTTCGGTCGGGACGATCGTGCGCGTCCAAATCGGATCGTCCTTGGGAATCGCCAGCAGGCGCCGGAGGTTGTCCTCCGCGTTCAAGACTCCCTCTTTCCCGCGGATCGTCAGCTCGACGTTCGAGGCCACGTTGGCCTCGGCCTGGGTGATCTCGATCGGCGCGAGCGTGCCGACTTCCACCTTCTTTTTGTTCAACTCGAAAAGGTCCTGGGAGAGCCGGAGCGTCTGCTGCGCAACCCGCTGGGCTTCGCGCGCCGCACGGAGGTTCCAGTAGGCGTCCTCAACGGAGCGCAGCGTCGCGGTCGCCTGGCGCCTCAGCTCTTCGTGGCTGATGTCGAGGTTCCGTTTCGCGATGACCAGGGACGCGGTCGTGGCCTCCTTGCCGAG
>JANMVW010000449.1:0-4135 GCA_031393555.1 Acidobacteriota bacterium | reverse complement strand
CCACAATTTCCGCCACGCCACCCAGCGTATCGCCCGACGCCTTCGCGGCGTCGATTGCCGCGATCATCTGCTGCTCTGCGGCCTGGTCGAGGGTGCGCACTGGAGACTGATCGGCTGCGGCGTTCAACGAATCGGGGATCGGGTGTCGGGTATCAGCTGTGACGCCGCCTAACGCGACCACATGGCTGCCGATCTCGACGCCGAACTCGGCCAGCAGCTTCCGGCACACGGCCCCGGCCGCGACGCGCGCCGTAGTCTCGCGCGCCGAGGCGCGCTCCAGGATGTCGCGGGCATCGGTGCGGTCGTACTTGAGGACGCCGGCGAGGTCGGCGTGCCCGGGGCGCGGCCGCGTGACCGCGCGCGCCGAGCCCTCGGACGGGCGGGCACCCTGGGGGGCCATGGCCTCTTTCCAGTTGGCGAAGTCGCGGTTCCGGATCAGCAACGCGACTGGCGAACCAAGCGTCAGTCCGAACCGAGTGCCTCCCAGGATCTCGACCTCGTCGGATTCGATCCTCATGCGACCGCCTCGGCCGTGCCCTCCCATGCGCCGCTTCAACTCGCGGTCGATTGCGGCCTTGACGACCGGCACACCCGCGGGCAGACCCTCGACGATCGTCGTCAACGCAGGGCCGTGCGACTCGCCGGCGGTGAGGAAACGGAGGGTCATGGGACCGCGAAGGTAGCAGAAGACCGACTGGCGTCCTATCGTCCCGTCGTCATGGAGATTCTGACAGCCGAAAAAATGAGACGGGTCGATGCCCGGGCGATCGGGGAGCACCGAATCCCCAGCCTGGTCCTGATGGAGTCGGCCGGGCGGGGCGTGGCGGAGGTGCTCGCCGAGGAGATCCCGGGCCTTTCGTCCCGACGCGTCGTCGTGTTTTGCGGCAAAGGAAACAATGGCGGTGACGGGCTGGTCGCGGCCCGCCATCTGAGGCGCCAGGGGGTCTCGGTTCGCGTCCTCCTTTGTGCGGGAAACGCCGAACTCGCTGGGGACGCCGCGGCCAGCCTCGCCCGCGCCAGGGAAGCAGGGCTCGTCGTCGAAATCATCGGCGACGAGGTGGACTGGCCGCGGGAGCCCCTAGACCTCGACCGGGACACGATCATCGTCGACGCCCTCCTCGGGACCGGTCTCACCGGCGGGGCTCGCGGGGTGACCGCACGAGTGATCGAGATGATCAATGCGTCCTCCGCCACCGTCGTCGCGATCGATCTACCCTCAGGGGCCGATGCCGACTCCGGAACGCTCCGGGGGCCCACTGTCCGCGCCCATCGGACGCTGACACTCTGCCGTCCCAAGCCCTGCCTCGTTTTGGAGCCAGCCGCCTCCCACGCTGGCCCTTGGCGCGTCCTCGACATTGGCATTCCAAACGAGGCCATCGCTTCCGAAAGCGCCGACCTTGAATGGCTCGACGCCGAAGCCGCCACGCGCCTCATGCCGCTCCGCTCCCGCGATGCCCACAAGGGGACCATGGGACATTTGCTCGTCGTGGCGGGGTCGCGCGGGAAGGCGGGCGCCGCCGTAATCGCCGCGCGCGCCGCGTTGCGCTCCGGGGTCGGCCTCGTCACCGTCGCCGCGCCTCGCGGCATCCAGCCGATCGTCGCCTCCGCGCAACCCGAGATCATGACGGAACCGCTCGCAGAGTCGCGAACCGGCGGGATCGGCCGAACGGCTGCGGTCGGCGCGCTCGGCCTTCTCGCCACGCGTGACGCGCTGGCGCTCGGCCCCGGGCTGGGGATCGAGGGCGGAACACGGGCTGCCGTGACCGCGATCCTAGAAAGGCGCGAGGTTCCGGCGGTTCTGGACGCCGACGGCCTCAACGCATTTGACGCCGCTTTGCGACCCCGCGTCGACTTGAACGCAGGGCGCTATCCGTTGGTGCTCACCCCGCACCCCGGCGAGGCGGCTCGCCTTCTGGGGACGACCGTGGCCGACGTCCAATCCGACCGGCTGCGAAGCGCGCTTCGCTTGGCTCGAGAAACCGCCTCGGTCGTCGTGCTCAAGGGGCGTTGCAGCGTCATCGCCGATCTCGACGGCCGCGCCACGTTCAATGCCACCGGAAACGCCGGGATGGCAAGCGGAGGCATGGGCGACGCTCTGACCGGCATCGTGGGTGCGCTTCTCGCGCGGGGACTCTTGGGGTTCGACGCAGCGCGTTTGGGGACGTACGTTCATGGAGCCGCGGGGGACCTCGTGGCGGCGCGCTCCGGGGAGGACGGCCTGATCGCCGGCGACCTGATCGAAGCGCTGCCAGAGGTGTTGCGGGCTTTGGTAGAACTTCGGGGAGGGGCGAGACGTTGGACATACGGGGCATAAAGGTCAAGTTCAACAACGCGGCGGCCCCTGGTGCGGCGACGGCCCCTGGCTCGCGGACGGTATTTTCGTTGAGTGAAGAGGAAACGGTGGACCTCGGCCGCGGGCTGGGCCGCGCGCTCAAGGGCGGGGAACTCCTCTTGCTCCAGGGCGAACTCGGCTACGGAAAGACGGTCTTTGTCCGCGGCGTCGCCGCGGCGCTCGGCATTCCCCCCGAGGAGGTTTCTTCCCCCTCTTACACCCTCGTTCACGAGTACAAGGGTGGGCGCGTTCCCCTCTTTCATCTCGACTTGTACCGGCTCGACACTCCGGAGGAGGAGGTCGGGGCGCTCGGCATCGAGGACATCCTTGTGGCGGGCGGAGTCGTACTCGTCGAGTGGGGCGAAAAACTCCCTCCGTTTCTGCGACGCGGCGCAACGACCATCCGATTTCACGATGTTGGCGAAGGCTCACGACGTATCGAGATTCTTGCAGAATCGGCCACCCCGGCGAAGCCGCGGGGAGACGCCTAGCCCTCAGAGCGAACGGCGAACGCGTCAGTCCAGTCGGTAGTTCGGGGCTTCTTTCGTGATGATCACGTCGTGAGCATGGGACTCGCGCAGTCCCGCCGCAGTGATTCGAACAAAGCGGGCATCACGCCGCAAGGAGTCGATGTCGCGGCACCCGGTATACCCCATTCCGGCCCGCAGGCCGCCAACCAACTGGCCGATGAGGGCGGATAGCGGCCCCTTATAGGGCACGCGACCCTCGATCCCCTCAGGCACTAACTTGCGCTCGTCAAACTCGTCCTGGAAATACCGGTCCGACGAGCCACGCTTCATCGCGCCCAGGCTGCCCATCCCACGGTATTCCTTGAACGTTCTGCCCTGATAGAGAACGGTCTCGCCGGGCGACTCTTCGGTGCCGGCAAAGAGGCTACCGATCATCACCGCGTTGGCCCCCGCCGCCAGGGCCTTGACGACATCCCCCGAGAACTTGATTCCCCCGTCGGCAATCAAGGGAACGCCAGCAGATTCGCACAGCGGAGAGGCCGCACCGATCGCGGTGATTTGTGGCACCCCCGCCCCCGTGACGATCCGGGTGGTGCAGATGCTGCCAGGACCGACACCGACCTTCACGGCGTCGACACCGCGCTCAATCAGCGCCTTCGCTCCCGCCTCAGTCGCAACATTTCCGCCCACGATTTGCATTTCAGGGTACTTTTCCCGCAACGTGCCGATCATCTGGAGCACGCCCTCGCTATGCCCGTGGGCCGTATCGACGACCAGGAGATCGACCCGCGCATCCACGAGAGCTGCCGCTCTTTCAAGCGTGTCCTTCGCGATGCCGAGCGCGGCGCCGACACGGAGACGTCCCAACTCGTCCTTACAGGCAAACGGGTATTTGATCTGCTTTTGAATGTCTTTGACGGTAATGAGCCCCACGACGCGGAACTGCGCGTCGACGACGGGGAGCTTTTCGATGCGGTGCTTGTGCAAGAGCTCTTTCGCCTGGTCGAGCGTCGTCCCCTTCGGCACCGTGACCAGGTTTTCCGCGGTCATTAGCTCGCGGATCGGAAGATCTTCCTGGGTGCAGAAACGGAGGTCTCGGTTGGTCAGAATGCCGACGAGCTTGCCGCGGTCGTTGACGACGGGCACGCCCGAGATCTTGTAGCGCGCCATCACGTCCAGGGCCTCGGCGATGCTCTGTTCGGGCCGGCACGTCACCGGGTCCACGATCATGCCGGACTCGGAGCGCTTGACCTTGTCGACTTCCGCGCCCTGGTCCTCGATCGAGAGGTTCTTGTGGATGACGCCGAGGCCGCCCTGCTGGGCCATCGCGATC
>JANMVW010000423.1:0-3518 GCA_031393555.1 Acidobacteriota bacterium | reverse complement strand
CCAACGTGTCGGGGGTCATCCCGGGGATGACGAGGCCCATGCCCTTTTCGATGTAACAGCCGGCCCAGATCAGTACGCAGCCGAGGTTGAGCGTCACGAAGTTCCTTCTCGTCGCGGGGACGAGGAACAGCAGGAACGCCGTCACGCTAAAGAACAAAGAAGCCCAGGCGTAAGGGACGAGCGCGCGATGATCGCCGATGCCGAACCACAAGTAGCGCGTATAGAGGGTGTGGTCGGTGGCCGAGTAGAACTCTTTGAACGTCTCCGCCCCGAGCAGGAACAGGTTCAGAAACATCGCGTAGGCCATCAACTCCGTGATCTTCCAGATCGCCTCGTCCTTGATCGGGAGCTTGACCGTCCGTCGCAGGATCTGGAAGAGGATCAGCATGACCGCCGGCCCCGAGCAAAACGCCGACGCGATGAAGCGCGGCGCGAGAATCGAGGCGTTCCAGAAGGGGCGCGACGCCATGCCGTTGTACAGGAAAGCGGTGACCGTATGCGTCGAGATCGCCACCGGAATCGAGAGGAGGACGAGCGGCACGAGGATGCGGTTGTCGGTTTTCTCGCCCCGGTAGGCCTTGAAGAGGATGTACGAAACCAGCACCACGTTCAGCGAGAGGTAGACGTTGAGGACGAGCGCGTCCCACGCCAGGAGCGACGCAGGCCAGTTGGGCGTCCCGACGAACGGAACCATGTGCAGCATCCGTTCAGGGCGCCCGACGTCGACCGTGATGAACAACAAGCACATCGCGAGGGCGGAGATCGCGAGGAGTTCTCCCAGCAGCACGACCTCTTTGATCGGCTTCCACTGATAGATGTAGGCGGGGATGACGAGGAGCACCGCGGCCGCGGCCACACCGACGAGGAAGGTGAAATTGCCGACGTAGAAGGCCCAGGAGACCTGGTCTCTCATGTTGGTCGCGATCAATCCCTCGCGAAACTGGTTGGAATAGGCGATCACCCCCACCGCGACGAGAAGGAGCAATCCGGAAACCCAGGCCCAGTAAGCGCGATCCCCACTGGTGATCTGCCGGACGCAACCCTTGAGGAACTCGAAAACGCCTCTCATGATCGCACCCCGCCTAGGTCGCGTAGAAGTAGTAGAAATGGGGATGGGTCGCGAGCTCTTCCTTGAAGATGAAGACGCGCTTCGTGTCCATCACCTGACGGATCTCGCTCTCCGGGTCGAGCAAGTTGCCGAATTTCCGCGCCCCGACCGGACAGATCTCGACGCATGCCGGGTAGCGTCCCTTTCGTGTTCGTTGGATGCAAAACGTGCACTTCTCGACAACGCCCTTCGGCCGCGGGCGGTTCCCCAGGTAGTGCTGGTCCGGGTTCATCTCCTCGGCGGGGAGGTCCGGCTCCGCCCAGTTGAAGTGGCGGGCGCCGTAAGGGCAGGCCGACATGCAGCATCGGCAGCCGATGCACCAGTCGTAGTCGATGACGACGATTCCGTCCGGTTCCTTCCAGGTGGCCCCGGTCGGGCAGGTCTTGACGCACGGCGGATCGCTGCACTGCTGGCATTGCACCGGGAAGTAGAACTTCCCGGGTTGGGGCACGTGCTCCGGCTCGTAGTAGGGGTCGGCGTGCGTGAGGTCGACGCCGTGCTCCTTGTCCATCTGGAGCACCTTGATCCAGTGGATCTGCGGGCTCTTCCGGGACTGGTTGTTCTCGGCGACGCAGGCGTAGACGCAGCGACGGCAGCCGACGCAGCGGGAGAGATCGAGGCCGTAGCCGAACTCCACGCCGGGGCGCGCGCCGGTCGCGTCCACGGTCGTCGCTTTTCCGAAGCGCTCGAGATTGCGCTTCTCGATTTTCCGCAAGACGGCGTCGACGTCGGTTTTCGACAACTCCTTGAAGTGCTTGCGGAAGAAGTCGTCCATGTTGCAGCCCGACATGGCCGCGAGCGCCGCGCCCGCCGCAGCCGTCCGCATGAAGTTGCGGCGCAGCGGATCGACGGTGTCGCTACCGAGGATCTTCAAGCCCTTGCTTTCGCTCATGGCCACATCTCCTCGGGGCGCCGCGGCCTCGGCTCGGGCTTGATTTTCTCGGAGGTCGGCGCCGTGGTCTTCTTGCCGCCGACCTCGAGCTCAACGACCCCTTTGAAGCGCGGGGAGTGCGGGTTGTGACAGTTCACGCAAAGGAAGTAGGTCTTTTCGCCGTCCCAACGGCCGATCCTCTTTCCGTGAACCCCGGCCCTCCAGTCGCGGTACTTGTCGCCGTGGCACTGGTCGCAGAGCCGGTACGACTCGGTGAACGGCACGGGGTCGCCGCTCGAGAGATGAAGGACGTTGCGATCGGCATTGTCATGGCAGTCGAGACACCAGCGATGCTCGGCGTCGTGATCGAACATCGTTTGAATGTCTTCGTGGAACGCGAGCGTGCGCCGGGTCTTGTCGCCGGGGCCGTCGTGGCATTCCTTGCAGGGATAGATCCCTTCCGAAAACGGCGGCGACTTGGCTTGCACGAGCTGTTCGGTGGGGGGAGTTTGCGCTCGCGTTGCGGCGGTCCACGTTGCCGCGAGGGCGAAAACCCCGATCGCCGACCATGTTCTAGGCACCACCACTCGCGACCTCGATTCTCCCGGCCCGAAGCGGTTCGTGACGAGCACGCCGTCCCACGCACAATAGTCGACAGAAATGCCCCGGAGGCATCGTGATTCGGGAGTGATTCGGTTGGGAATGGACCTAGACGCGATGATCCTGGCGTATCGTCAATGGACTCGGGAGAGAGAAAGCGAGGTCGATCATGGCTGTGCGGCGCTCCGACAAGATGCCTCCGGTGGAGGACGTCTCGCGCCTGTTGGCGAAGCTCGCCGGCATTCTGTCGGTCACCGATGTCTGCCGCGTTCTGGCCGAAATTCTCCGCGAACAATTTCCCGCATCAGGCGGAAACGACGCGGCCTGAACGTGAAGACTTTCGAGAATCGCGAAGAGGTGTCGGCGCAACGCCGGTCGCATCCTTGGTCTACGAGCACCGGGGACCTCAGCCATCGCTACTACGACTTCAGGGCGACGCCGGCATTGATCCCCGAGGTGCTCGAGGACTTTCTCCCCTGGGATGCCTACCCCGCGGTCCGATCGCTTTACGGCCTGCTCGCCTGGATCAACGGGAAGGACTCGCCGTTCGAGTCGAACGACTGCGCGTTCACGGGCCCCGAAGTCAATATCGATCGCGGGTTTCGCAAGAAGCTCCAGTGTTGCGGCCGTCTGGGCATTTTCTTCCGCGACCTGAGCCTCAATACGAATGAGCGCGCGATGAGCCGGTGGGTCGAGGCGATTCACACCGGACTGCGGGCTCTCGACCCCGGCTTTGCGTGGGGGGCGGTGGGTACGACACGGCTGCGCGTCGATTACCGCGAGCTCTCCGAAAGCGGCGCGGAAGGGTCGCAGCTGCTGGTGTCGTTCTGGGCCTGGGGCGACGACGAGCCGGAGGTGTTCGAGAATCTCGCCCGGGTGATCGCGGCGCTGCGTGAAGCGCTGGAATCGTCCGCCGGCTAACTGGGGGGTCAGGTCTCC
>JANMVW010000468.1:0-2667 GCA_031393555.1 Acidobacteriota bacterium | reverse complement strand
TTTCGCCCAGGCGCAGGATCCGGCGCGGATCGACACCGACCGTGTCGCGCCAGATCGCCGAGGCCTCCTCGTCGCCCGGCACGGCGGACGTGCCGTCGAAGACGGTGACCCACAGGCGCTCTTCCGGTACGCCGTACACCTGGGTGAGCAGCTCCCACGCCCAGACGATCGCGTCTTTCTTGAAGTAGTCGCCGAACGAGAAGTTCCCGAGCATCTCGAAAAACGTGTGATGGCGCGGCGTGCGGCCCACCTGTTCGAGGTCGTTGTGCTTTCCGGAGACACGCAGGCATTTCTGGGACGACGCGGCCCGCGCATACTCCCGCTTCTCGCGTCCGGTGAAGACGTCTTTGAACTGGTTCATCCCCGCGTTCGCGAACAGCAGCGTCGGGTCGTCGGGCAGGACGAGGGGCGAGCTCGCCACGACACGGTGGCCGCGCGCTGCGAAGAAATCGAGAAACGCGCGGCGAGTCTCGAGCGAGGTCATGGGTCGTTCCTTTTGAAGCCGTAGGGCGCCAGGGCCGCCTCGACCTGCGCCTGTCCGAAACCCTCGTGAAGCAGCGCATTGTACACGCGCGCCAGACGCCCCCGGTCGGCTCGCCCCGGCGGAGCGCCGAGCCTTCGACGGACCGCGCGGGAAACCAGCGCGTCCTCGTCGATCGCGCCGTCCTCGACGGCCTGCAACCACGCGGCGGCCGCGACGGCCTCCTCGACGCCGCGCGCGGCAAGCTCGGCCAAGGCACGATCTCGGCCCCGCCCGCGGCCCGCCGCCTGCGAAGAGATCCAGTGAAGGGCCAGAGCCCGATCGTCGATGGCCGACACCCCGGCCAGCCGTGAAACCGCCTCTTCGATTTCGTCGTCTCCGTGGCCGCGCTCTTTGAGCCGCAAGACCACTTCCCGCCGGGTCAGGGACCGACGCGAAAGCAGGCGCACGCCGTCGAGGTACGCGTCGGACATCCGCCAACTCTACCGCGAATCGCGCCGGCGTCAGCTTCTGGTGAACTCGAAAGGCGAGTCGGGGTGCTGCGGGTCCAAGGCGTTTCCGGAGGTGGACGACTGGTCCATCTGATCGGTCGACGTGTCGGAGGTCGAGTGAATGCCGGCGACCCGGAGCTTGAACTCGTCGGGGTTCGTCGCCTGGCGTAGCGCTTCCTCGAACGAGATGAGTTCCTGGCGGTAGAGCCTGTAGAGCGACTGGTCGAACGTCTGCATGCCGTACTGACTCGTCCCCTGCGAGATCGCGTCGCGGATCAGCTTGGTTTTCTCTTTGTTCTCGACGCAGTCGCGGATGTAGGAGGTCGCGCGCAGCACCTCGACCGCGGGCACGCGGCCTTTTCCGTCCGCGCGAGGCACCAGGCGCATCGAGACGATCGCCTTCAAGACCGAAGCGAGCTGGAGGCGGATCTGTTTTTGCTGGTGCGGCGGGAAGACGGCGATGATGCGGTTGACCGTCTCGGTCGCGTCGAGCGTGTGCAGCGTCGAGAGCACCAGGTGGCCCGTCTCGGCCGCCGTGAGCGCGGTTTCGATCGTCTCGTAGTCGCGCATTTCGCCGACGAGGATGACGTCGGGATCCTGCCGGAGCGCCGAACGCAACGCGAGGGCGAAGGACTTGGTGTCCACTTCGACCTCGCGTTGGTTCACCAGGCTCTTTTTGTCCCGGTGCAGGAACTCGATCGGATCTTCGATGGTCATGATGTGCTCGGTCCGGGTCGAGTTGATGTAGTCGATCATCCCGGCCAGCGAGGTCGACTTCCCGGATCCGGTGGTCCCCGTCACGAGGATCAGCCCGCGGCGTTCCCCGGCGATCTGCTCGAGGACCGGCGGAAGCTGGAGATCGCGAATCGTGAGGATCTTGACGGGGATGACCCGGAGCACGAGGCCGACCGTCCCGCGCTGTTGGAAGACGCTGCAGCGAAAGCGCCCGAGTCCCGGCACCGAGTAGGCCATGTCGAGCTCGAAGTTGTCTTTGAACTTCTGCTTCTGGCGCGCGCCCATGATGCTGAACGCCATGCCGATCGTGTCCTCTTGCATCAAGCGCTTCTGGTCGGTCAGCGGGAGCAGGCGTCCGTCCACGCGGACCACCGGATGGCTCCCGGCCTTGAGATGCAGATCGGACGCCCCGCGATCGTCACAGATTTTCAAAAGGTCGTTGATGTGCAGTTCCATGGGCTCCCCGCTTCGTCGCGTCGCGACTTCAGACCGAACATAGGTGCGGGTTTTCGGGGAGTCAACCGGAGGGCTCAGAGGCCCGAGAGGCGCTCCCTCACGGCGGCGTTTCCGGCGGAACGGGCGAGACAGTCGTCGAACCGAGATCGCCCCACGTGTGGAGAACGATCGCGGCCGCGACGGCTCCGGCGGTTTCCGTTCGCAAAACGCGCGGGCCGAGCGATGCGCGCCGCCAGCCGGACGACACCGCAGCTTCGATCTCGTCCTCGGAAAAACCTCCTTCCGGCCCGACGGCGATCCACACTGCTTTCGGCTTCGGGACGGCGAGCACCGTGCCCAACGAGCAGGTCCAGGCGGCGTGGGCCAGGAGGATCGCGACCACGCCCTCTCCTGGGGGTTCGAGGGAACCCAGCGTCAACGCCGGAAGGATGCGCCGGCGGCACTGCTTGCAGGCCTCCATCACGATGCGCTCGTAACGTGACAGGCGCGAAGGGGACGGAGGGG
>JANMVW010000433.1:0-2800 GCA_031393555.1 Acidobacteriota bacterium | reverse complement strand
GGAAACCCAGGAAGGTGGCCGCAAGCGAGCCGAAAAGATGCGCCGCAGTATGCGCCGTGGCCGCACCGTACTGGGAGGCCATCAGCAGCTGGACGGATTCGGCCGAGAACGTCGAGAAAGTCGTCAGCCCGCCAAGAAAACCGGTAATGCAGAAGAGGCGCCACTCGGGCGCGATCGAGGCATTGGCCGCGAAATACGCCACCGCCACGCCGACCAGGTAGCCGCCGACGAGGTTGGACGCGAGTGTGCCCAGGGGCAGCGCGGGCGCCATGGGGTTCAGCCATATTGAGAAAATCCAGCGCAGCCACGCGCCCAGCGCGGCGCCGAGCCCAACCGCGAGGACCGCCATTGCAGTCATTTCCAGCGCCCGGCGGCCACGTCGTCGGCGTCCTTCGCCTCGACCCAGCGCGCACCCTCCGGCGTTTCTTCCTTCTTCCAGAACGGCGCCTGGGTCTTGAGGTAGTCCATGATGAATTCGCACGCGGCGAACGCGTCGCCGCGATGGCCGCTTGCAACCGCGACGAAAACGATCTGGTCGGTCGGCACGAGCCGGCCGACCCGGTGAATGACCGTGCAATCGAGGACTTCCCAGCGCACCTTGGCCGCGTCGATGATTGCCTGCAGCGCCTTCTCGGTCATGCCGGGATAGTGCTCGAGAGTCATGGTCGCAACGCCAGCACCGTCATTCACGTCCCGCACCACGCCGATGAAGCTCGCGACCGCGCCCACTTTGGGATTGCGTGCACACACCGCCGCGATCTCGCGGCCGGCGTCGAAATCCTCCTGCTGAACGCTGACTGTCGGCATTTTTTCCTCGACTAGCCGCCGGTAACCGGCGGAAAGAAAGCGATCTCGTCCCCGGCCTTGATGGCGGCGCCGGCTTGCGCCATATCCTGGTTCACCGCCATGCGCACGGACTTGTTGCCTCCGAGCGCGGTCTCCCAAGCCCCGCCGCGCGCGATCAGGTGCGTGCGCAGCGTGCCGAGCGTCGAGACGCCGGCCGGGAGCTCGATCTCTTCCGACCCTTTGCCGACCCGTTCGCGCAGACTTGCGAAGTAGAGAACTTTCACTTTCACCAGTAGAGCTCCGAGAAAGACAGGAATTTCACGCGGTCGCCTTTGCGGATCGCCTGGTTCGCCGGGTTGTCGACGAGACCGTCGGCCCAGGCGGTCGAAGTCATTACTGCCGAATCCTGCGTCGGATAAATGTCCACCCCGCCTTGGGCATTCCATTTTACGCGCAGGTATTCGCGCCGCGCGTCGGGCTTGTCCCAGGTGAAATCGGCGCGCGCGTCGATCACCCTCGGCGCCACGTTCGCGATGCCTTGCGTCTTCAGGAGGAATGGACGCACGAAGATCAGGAACGTGACGAACGAGGACACCGGGTTGCCCGGAAGCCCGATGAACGCCGCATCCTTCACTTTGCCGAAAGCGAGCGGCCGGCCCGGCTTCATCGCGATCTTCCACATGAGCAGCGACCCTTCGGCTTCGACCGCGGGCTTGACGTGATCCTCGTCGCCCACCGAAACGCCGCCTGAGGTAACAATGAGGTCGTTGTCCGCCGCGGCGCGCCGCAGCACTTCGCGCGTCGCATCCAGACGGTCGGGCACGATGCCGTAGTCGCGCACCTCGCAGCCAAAGAGCTTCGCCATGCCGTTCAGCGTGAAGCGGTTGGAGTTGTAGATGCGCCCCGGCGGCAGCGGATCGCCCGGCATGACCAGTTCGTCGCCGGTGAAGAACAGCGCGAGTTTCACCTTGCGATGCACGGGCAGCGTCTTGATGCCCACCGATGCGGCGAGACCGGTGTCCTGCGGGCGCAGCTTGATGCCCCGCGCCAGCACCGCGCCGCCCGCGCGAATGTCGCTGCCCGCGCGCCTCACCCATTCCTCGGGCTGGGGCTTTTTCCTCACCACCACATGGTCGCCATCGACCGCGCAGAACTCCTGCATCACGACCGCGTCCGCGCCCGGTGGAATGGGTGCGCCGGTGAAGATGCGAGCTGCGGTTCCCGGCGCGAGCGGCTCACCGACCGAGCCGGCAGCGATGCGCTGCGCCACGCGCAGGCGCGTATCGGTGCCGGCGATGTCCGCGATGCGCACCGCGTACCCGTCCATGGCGCTGTTGTCCATCGGCGGCACGTCCATCGTCGAGGACTGGGCACGGGCCAGCACGCGACCGGTCGCCTCGAGGGTCGAGACCTCCTCGATGTCGGCCACGGGCGTTGCTCCCGCGAGCAGGACCTCGAGCGCCTCGTCTACGGAAAGCAGTCCCTTGTTCATGCGAGTTCCAGGTATCCGGTGATGAATTTCGCGATTGCCGCATCATCGTTCAGATCGAGCAACGGCAGTTTTGTTTCCAGTTTTGCGTCGGTCGCAATCGCGACGATATTCGCGTCGTTGGGGTGCAGGAGGGCCGAATCGTTCCCGGCTCGGTGCACTTCGAGTTTCGGGATCGGCTGGAACTTGAAGCCTTCGACGATCACAAGGTCGCAGGGCGAAAGGTGCCTGAGCTGCTCGTCGAAAGAAGGCTCGGGCTTGCCGCGCAACTCGTGCATCAGCACCCAGCGCTGCGAGGAAGTGACCAGCACCTCGGCAGCACCCGCATGGCGATGGCGATACGAATCCTTGCCCTTCTGGTCGACGTCGAAAGTGTGATGGGCGTGCTTGACCAGCGAGACGCGCAATCCCTGCTTGACGAAGCGCGGAATCAGCTTTTCGATGAGCGTTGTCTTGCCGCTCCCGGACCAGCCCGCAAAACCGAAGATCTGCATGCAGTCATTTTATCAGCCGACGCATGGAGGC
>JANMVW010000408.1:0-4699 GCA_031393555.1 Acidobacteriota bacterium | reverse complement strand
CAGATCGGCGTGGCAATCGGTGCAGGCCATGGGCCCGTGAACCGAATCGGCGAACATCTTGGCCGCAACGGCGATCGAACGGCCGTCCGTCGCCGTCAACTGGGCGTCATCGTGGCAGGCGAGGCAATCGTCGTTTCCTGGGGACGGCCCTGCCGGCGCGGCGAGCGCGAACGGCGCAAGCACGGACAAGGCTGCGGAGACCGCACAAAGGACAAAAGACTTCATCGCTCTCATGACGGGAGAATCTCGCACGCCCCGTCGGTCGGATCAAGGACCTCCATTGTCCGGAATCGTGTTGACCCCATGCCCTCCTGTGGCACTCGCACGGCCCGATGACCGATCATGTCGAGCCGTGAACGTCGTCCGCAGGATCAACAGGCTCCTTTTCCCGCAAGGGGTGCGGGTCTGGCACTTCATTCTCATCCCGCCCCTCGGGATGGCTCTCGTGCTCGGCGGGTTTCGGGCCCTCGACCACATCCTGATCCCGCGCCTTGCCGGCTCGTCGTTCGTCGAGCCCTACGAGACGCTCCGAACGATCCTGATCGGCCTGGCGATGGCCTCGATCATCGCCTTCCTGGCGGTCCAATACCGGACCGGGTACGAGAGGGAAATCCAAGCGCGCAACGAGGCGCTCGAGGCGACGCGGGACTTTCTGACGCGCGTCATCGAAGGGACCGCCGACGCGATCATCGTGCGCGATGCCGCCGGCCTCATCACGTCGTGGAACCCCGCGGCCGAGGCGATCTTCGGATGGACGGCGGTGGAGATGCTGGGGCAAACCGCGCAACGGCTCGTCGCGGCCGGCAACGAGTCGGTCCTGGCCGTCAAGCGTATCGATGCCGCGCTGCGCGAGGGGAGGACGCTCCGCAACCTCGAAACCAGCGGGCTCCGCAAGGACGGGACGCCGATCACTTTTTCGCTGACCGTGGCGCCGATCTACGACGCGACGGACCGTTTTGCCGGAACGACCGGCATCGTCCGGGACGTGACCGCGCTCAAGCAGCTCCAGCTCCAACTGCTCGAGCGCGAGCGCTTGGCCGCCATCGGCGAGCTGGCCGCCATGGTCGCCCACGAGGTCAGGAACCCGCTGGCGGGCATTCGGGGCGGCTGCGAGATCCTCCTCGAGGGGTACCCCGACGGGGACACCCGGCACGACATCGGCGTCGAGATCCTCCATCAGGTCGACCGGTTGAGCCGGACCGTGCACGACTTGCTGCTCTTCGCCCGCCCCAAAGCGATGGATCTGGTCCCGACCGACCTTCACGGCCTCATCGAACGGATCCTCCGCGTGCTCGGCGACGACCCGAAAACCGGCGAGGTCGAGGTCGTCCGCGATTTCGGCGACGATGTCCCGATCATCCAGGCGGATGGGCGCCAGATGGAGCAGGTGTTCATGAACCTCATCCTGAACGCCATTCAGGTCATGAACCACAAGGGAACGGTGACGATCGCGACCCGGACCGTCGGGCGCCAAGTGGTCGTCACCGTCAGCGACACGGGGCCGGGAATTCCCCCGGATAAGCTCGCCCACATTTTCGAGCCGTTTTTTACCACCCGCGCTCAAGGAACGGGACTCGGGCTGGCCATCGTGAAAAAGATCGTCGAGGCTCACGGCGGGCGGATCGAAGCGGCTTCGCTGCCCGGTTCGGGGGCTCGCCTCACGGCAACGCTTCCGCGAGAGGGCTGATCGTGACAGACATCAGGGAACGCATCCTCATCCTCGAAGACGAGAAACTCCTCCGCATGACGATGCGCAAGCGGCTCGAAGACGAGGGCTACCGTGTCTTCGAGGCCGCAACCGGCCAGAGTGCGCTCGAGCTCATAAGAGACGACGAGCCCGATTTGCTGCTCCTCGACTACAAGCTTCCCGACATGACGGGAATCGACGTGCTCCGCCAGGTGCGCGAGATGCACCTCGACACCTCGGCGATCCTCCTCACCGCTTTTTCCTCGATCGGAACAGCCGTCGAGGCGATGAAGCTCGGCGCGCACGACTACCTGGACAAGCCGGTGGACTACGACGAGCTTCTGGCAACGATCGCCAAGGCACTCGAGACCACGCGCCTCCGGCGTGAAGTCCGCCGTCACCGCACAGAGCTCGTACGCCTCTACGGCATCGCGAACATCGTGGGACGGTCGAAGGCGACCGAGCAGATCTTGATGAAGATCCGCAAGGTCGCGGACTCCGCGGCCTCGACGGTTCTCATCCAGGGCGAATCCGGGACCGGCAAGGACGTGGTCGCCAAAGCGATTCACTACGCAAGCTCACGCGCCGACAAGCCGTTCATGAACATCACGTGCACCGCGCTGACGGAGTCGCTGCTCGAATCCGAGATGTTCGGACACGAGCGCGGGGCGTTCACCGATGCCAAGAACCTGAAGAAAGGGCTCCTCGAGGTCGCCAACGGCGGCACGGTGTTCCTGGACGAAATCGGCGACATGGGCGCGCAGCTGCAATCGAAGGTCCTGCGCTTCCTCGAGGACAAGACCTTCAAGCGCGTGGGCGGCTCCGTGGACATCCATGTAGACGTGCGCGTGATCGCGGCGACCAACCGCGACCTCGAGAAGATGGCGCGCGCAGGCTCCTTCCGCGAAGACCTCTTCTACCGCTTGAACGTGGTGCCCATCGACCTGCCGCCCTTGAGAGAGCGGAAGGAAGACATTCCGGATCTCGTCGACCACTTCCTCGAGCACTTCAATCGCGACTTCAAGAAGCACACGTTGCGCGTCACCGACGAGGCGATGGCCTGCCTCATGCGGCACGACTGGCCCGGAAACGTGCGCGAACTGAGAAACGTCATCGAGCGCGTCATGATCCTCGAAGACCGCGAGGAAGTGGACGTCACGGACCTGCCCGAAGAGCTCGTGCACCGCGCGGGCCCCGTCGAGGACGAAGATGTCGCCGGCGATCCTTCCGCGGCTGGAGCGGCGAACGCGGCCGCGCTCATCCAGCTGCCCGAGGCGGGCATTTCGCTCCGCGACGTTCAGTTCGAGCTGGTGCGGCAGGCGCTCGAGCGCACGGGCGGCAATCAGACCAAGGCCGCGCAGCTCTTGCGCATCACCCGGGACGCGCTGCGATACAAGATGAAGTCGTTCGGCCTCGGCTAGGGAAGCACCCCCGCCCGAGGCTTGCGCGTACTCGCGAGTACGGCTTCCTTTTAAATGCTGCAACGACAGCACCTTAAGCGATCGGGCTCGCCGGGTTGAGGTCCGCGCGCAAACCAAATTTCCCGCGTGCTTGCGAATATTGTGCGCTCGGGGTTGCCCGGCGTCCCCTATCGCCGTACTTCCATCTGGGCGGGGGGAATTTCTTGTAATTCCGACATTTGGGGACCCGCGTTCCCATGGAGTGGCGCATGCGGACTGAGTTGGGCCGTCGGGCTCCCCTTTACGTGCTCGTTTTTGTCCTGTCGCTCGTCGGGTTTCTCTCGGCGCATGCACAGGCGACGGTGTGGGTCGACGACTGCGCGGGAGTGGGAACGGGGACGCAGGGCAACCCCTACTGCAAGGTCCAGACGGCGATCTGCAACATCAAGACGACCGGCGGCACGATCAACGTGTTTCCCGGGACGTACCTCGAAGCCATCCGTGTCCCCGCGAACGTCACGATCATCTCGACCGACGGCCCCACCGTGACGACGCTCAACGCCACGGGGAAACCTTGCCCGGCGGCTGATTTTTGCGCTCTGGGTACCCAAGCCACCTGCTCGGCCGTGTATTTCGGGTCGGCCGCCGGCACGACGAGCCGCTTAGAGGGAATCCGCATCACGAACACCGGGGGCGGTA
Organism: Acidobacteriota bacterium; assembly: GCA_031393555.1. Classification (GTDB taxonomy): domain Bacteria; phylum Acidobacteriota; class Polarisedimenticolia; order Polarisedimenticolales; family DASRJG01; genus DASRJG01. The sequence goes on along the minus strand of JANMVW010000408.1, from coordinate 913 downwards.
TCGAAAACGCCGCCGACTTCTCGAAGATCGGCGCGGGGATTACGGTCTTCGATTCGTCGCCGACGATCACCCGGAACGAGATCGTCGGGAACACGATCGTCAGCCCCACCTACAAGCTGTATTACGGCGGCGGCATCTACGTCAACGGCTCGAACCACACCGTACCGTGCCGGCCCGTGATCACGAAGAACCTCGTTCAAGGCAACGTGATCGATCCGCCCGCCGGGTCCATCACGTCCCAAAGTATCGCCGTCGGTGCCGGCATCTACATCGGCTTCAACGCGTCGGCGCTCATCACCGGAAACACGATCAAGGCGAACCGAGCGGGCACCGTGACGACGCTGAATCAGTTCAGCAACGGCGCCGGCGTTGAAATCGTCAGCCGCGTGACGGTGGTCGAGACAAAGGTCAGTGGCAACCTGATCACAGGCAATTTCGTGGCGGACGCCGGCGGCGGCCTCTCGATGAGCGAGTACATTCCTCCGATCGGACCGATCGAACCGTCGCGCGCGATGATCGATAACAACGTCTTCGACACCAATTCCGGGGACGACGGCGGCGCGATCGACCTGAACGAGACCGTCGCGAAGCTCTACAACAATACGATTCACAACAACACCGCCCGCGACAGCGGGGGCGGGGTTTACTTCGGCGCCCCGGTCACGGCAAGCAACGTCTCGGAGTTCGTCAACAACCTAGTGACGTCCAACCAGTCGACGGGAACCGGCGGGGGAGGCGGGTTTTTCGTCGAACCCTTGAGCGAGCCGATCGTTCGATTCAGCGATCTCTGGGGCAACACGCCGGTGAACGTGGGCGGTGCCAAGACCGACGCGAACTACATCGGGCTCAACGGCGTGATCTCCGTCGACCCGCTCTACGTCAATCGCAACGCGGTCCCTCCGAACTACCGCCT
>JANMVW010000397.1:0-6858 GCA_031393555.1 Acidobacteriota bacterium | reverse complement strand
GCGGTAGACGCCGAACGTGTGGGCCTGCGCCGCTCCGAACCAACGCATCGTGGTCTTGTTGGCGTCGAATCGCACGCCGGACGGCTCACCGGGGCTCGCCGTCGTTCCTCGCGCATCGGGCGCGCAGTCGCTGCCGTTCACGACGCCATCTCCGTCGCGGTCGGGATCGCAGGCATCGCCGAGGCCGTCGCCATCGAGATCGGTTTGACTGGCGTTTGCGATCGTCGGGCAGTTGTCGCACGCGTCGCCGAACGTATCGCCGTCGCCGTTGGCCTGATTCGGGTTCGCGACCCTCGGGCAGTTGTCGAACGCGTTTGGACGTCCGTCGCCGTCGTCGTCTGGAGGCGGCGTGATGCGAAGGTCGTACGATCCGTACTTGATGTTCGATCCGACGCGCGTGACTTTGACGTAGTACGTCCCGGTGCTCGTCGGGGTCCAGTCGATGAGCGACGACGGATCGCCGGTCGCGCGGTCGTCGTTCGTCTTCAGTTTCGAGCCGCCCGCGTTGTAGAGCGTGAGGAGCGTGTCGCACCCGGACAGGAGGTTCGTCGTCTGGATCGTGTACGGCCAGCCGCTCGTCGCGGGAAACGACAACCAGTCGATGTCGGCGGTGCCGCCGCCCGAACGATCGCCGTCGGGGTCGACGAAGAACGTCAGGGGGATCAAGGATCCGTCCGCCGGCACCGCCTTGGCCGCCGCCTGAGTTTCGTTCGATTCATAGGCGTCGGGGTAGAAGCGGATCTCGACCCCGTCCGCGAAGATCGAACGCATCTCGGTGAAGAAGCCGTTCGCGATCGGCGACGCGAACCACTTGTCCCAGAAGTCCTCGGCCGTGATGTAGCTGCTTCCCGGGAGGCCGCTCGTCATGACCTGCCATTGCTCGGTCTCGGCGAGGGCCAGCGTGTCGATCTGCGTGTCGTCGACTCCGGGCGTGAAATCGTCCGTGGATGGCCCATCCGTGATGTCCCACAGCGCCGTGAAGACGGAGACCTCGCTCAGATCGCCGCTGCACGAAAACTGCGACTCGGTTTCGAGGTCGAACCAAACGACGAGGCGCCCGGGGCCCGGGCCGCCGTCCGTGCGAACGTACAGGTTCGGATGCGGGATGCCGAACAGGCGCCGCACCGCGCCCGAGATGTACGACGCGTACCCCTCGTCCCAGGCCATGCGGGCGTCCTGATTGCAGTCCGCCAGCGAGTGATCGAGCGCCGGATTGTCCGATACGGAGTAATTGATCACCGCAAAGTGGCCGTACTCGTGGAGCACGACGGTGTCGTCGTAGCCGCCGGTGTCGCGCATGGAGATCGTCGAGCCATCGGTGGACGAGCCCGCGATACCGCCGTTGGCCTGCCAGATGATCGTCAGCGCGTGCGACGCGATGGGACGCGCGCCCTGGACGAACGCGAGGTAGTCCGAGCCGTAGACGGCCTGGTCGTAGAGGTTGAACGCCTCGCCGCCCGCGCCGACCGCGGCGACCAGCGTTCCGAAATTGACGTTCGTGGTGGAGGTGTGGCCGTTGATCGTAGCCGCAGCGAGAGCGTACACGCTGGAGGTCGCGTTCGTGACTTTCAGGAAGAGCGTGGCCGTTTTGGTCGACCGGGTCAGCGCGCGAACGTAGATGTTGCGCGTGCTTCCATCCGTGACGGTGAACGAAAACGCGCCCAGCCCGTTCGTGGCTCCGGAGCCGATGACCGAGCCGTTTCCCGCGTCGACGACTTCAACGTCGACGAAACGGGCCGCGAGCAACGGCTGGACGCCGGTGAACCCGGTTTGGTCGAACTCGCGGTCCTGGTAGTTCACCGCGCCGCTGGCCGTCCAGTTCGCCTGCGCGGCGGCCGCGGCCGCGACGACGACCCAGGCGAGCAGCACGCGGCGGACGGCGCGCTTCAAGGCTTGGCGTCCGGAGTCGCAGAGGGGAACTCCGCGGCGCCGTTGCGCAACGTGGGCTCCGTCCCCGGTACCCCGACGGGTACGCCGACGCCCTCGGTCACCGCGCGGCCATCGGAGGTCGCCTCGAGCGCGAAGCCGATGACCCCGCCACCCCGAGGGGGCTTGGCCACCTCGAACTCGACGACGAACGATCGGCCGGCCACGACCTGTCCTATCGAGAATCCGCCGTCCGACCACAACTCTTGACCCGCCCCGCCGAGTAGCGAAAGCCCGATGCCGGGGGGAACCTTCGCCACGAGGCGGACGTCGGCGAGGCTGGTCATGGCGGTCATCGATAACAGGAGTCTCGGCGCTTCCCCGTCCTTCGCGTCGGCCCACGCGTACCGGAAGGCCACTCGCCCGTCGGGCTCGATCGCCACGGCGGGCAAACAGACCACAAGCGCGGAGACGATCAACAGACCCGGGAAGACCCGTCGGGACACACCGCCCTCGATTCCCACGACGCCGGAAATCTACCCTCAATCGGGGGCTGTTACGACGGGATTTGGCGGGAGGTGTCTCCCCTCAAGGCTTTCGAAACCGCTTTCGGGCCTTCTCCGCGCGGGGGCGTGTCGCGCACCCTTCGAGGTGGTCGTTGACGAGCCCCATCGCCTGCATGAAAGCGTAAGTCGTCGTCGGGCCGACAAACGTCCACCCGCGTTTTTTCAGGTCCTTCGATAGGGCGATCGCCTCGGGCGAGGTCGTTCGCCGCAAGGGCCGGGACCGCGGTTCGGGCTCGAAGCGCCAGATGTAGGCGGAAATCGAGCCGAACTCATCGACCAGATCGAGGGCCCGCCTCGCGTTTCCGATCGTCGATTCGATCTTTCCGCGATGCCTGACGATCGAAGCGTCCTCGAGCAAGCGTTCCACGTGACGGGACCCGAATCGCGCGACTTCCCGGAAATCGAACCCTGCGAACGCGCGCCGGAACGCGTCGCGCTTCCGGAGGATGGTCAGCCACGACAACCCCGACTGGAACCCCTCCAGGCAGAGCTTCTCGAACAGACGGCGGTCGTCCCCGACCGGGAAACCCCACTCGGTGTCGTGGTAGGCGCGGTAGTCGTCGTGCCCCGCGCACCAGGAGCATCGGAGTTTCCCGTCGGCGCCCGAGATGAGATCGGAGTCGTCCACAACCCTCGTCCGCCGCTAACCCCGCCAGTTCTGAAGGATGTGCATGTAGTTGATCCGTTCGTAGGCTTTCGGGTCCGGACAACGGGTCAGGCTCATGCTCCCTTTCACCTGCGCCAGGGAATCGTATTCGTTCTCCTCGAGGACCCACTCTAGCTCGGTGCGCGCGGTCAGGAGTTGCTTGGGACCCTCCTTGAGGAGAGCCGAGACCATTTGCACGCCGTCGGCGCCGCACATCACCGCCTTCAACGCGTCGAGGCCGGTGTGAACGCCACCCGTGACGCCGAGCGAGAGGCGCGTGCGCCCCGACAGGATGGCCAGGGCGTGGAGGCGGGGAAGCAGCTCCATCGAGCTCGACAGCGTCAGCGTCCGCACGACCTGCTGGTTGGTGACGTCGATGTCGGGCTCGTAGAACCGGTTGAACACGACGAGCGCATCAGCCCCCTCCGACTCGACCCTGCGGGCGAAGTGCGGCAACGACGTGTAAAAGGGCGAGACCTTGACCGCGAGCGGCATCTTCACATGCGTCCGGACCGAGCGAATGAGGGCCAGGAGCCGGTCTTCGATGTGCAGCGCGCTTTCGTCGGGGTCCGTCGGGACCAGGAAGACGTTCAGCTCGAGGGCATCGGCCCCCGCGCCCTCGAGGAGTCGCGCGTACTCGACCCAGCCCCCCGGCGTCGTCCCGTTCAACGAGGCCACAACGGGAACGCCGACAGTTCGTTTCACGCGCGCGAGATGCTCGAGGTAGGAATCGGGGCCGAAGCGGAAACCTTCGGTCGTGGGAAAGTACGACAACGCCTCGGCGAAGGCGTTCTCGTGGGCGTCGATGCCGGCGTGCGCCGACAGTTGCTCGTGCACGAGCTGCTCTTCGAAAAGTGAACGCAGGACGATCAGGGGCGCCCCCGCATCCTCGAGGCGGCGCACTCCGTCGATCTCATCGGCCAAAGGACACGCCCCGGGAATCAAGGGGTGCGCGAGCTTGAATCCAAGGTACGTCGTGGAGAGATCCATGCTCACTCCCTCGCCGCGGCCGCGGGTTCGGGGGGAGGCGGCACGGGCCGCACCTCGGCTCCGACCTTGATCCCCGCGAGCTGTTGGTAGATCGCAACCCGATGCGCCGCGTGCGAGGCGGCGTGCGCCAGCAAGTGCTTGAAGCGCGCCGGATCGACCATCTCCGCCATCCGGAAGCGCGCCTCGTTGCGCATGTAGGTGATCGGCGAGACCGTCGGGTGGTCCGCGTCCAGTTGCAAGGGAGGCTCGCCCTTCGCTCCGCGCGCGGGGTCGAACCGGTAGAGCGGCCACTGGCCGCTGTCCACGGCGAGTTTGGATTGCTGCCCCGAAAACGCGAGGTCGTAGCCGTGCGCGATGCACGGGCTGTACGCGATGATCAATGAGGGGCCGGGATGCGCCTCGGCCTCGACGAACGCGCGCACGGTCTGCGCGTCCTTGGCCCCCATCGCCACGCGGGCCACGTAGATGTGCCCGTACGTCATCGCCATGAGCCCCAGGTCTTTCTTCGGGATCGCCTTCCCGGCGGCGGCGAACTTCGCGACCGCCCCGAGCGGCGTCGCCTTGGACTGCTGGCCTCCCGTGTTCGAGTACACCTCGGTGTCGAGCACGAGGACGTTGATTTTACGCCCGAGGGACAACACGTGATCGAGACCGCCGAAGCCGATGTCGTAGGCCCAGCCGTCGCCGCCGATCACCCAGACGCTCTTCGAGACGAAGTAGTCGGCCAACGCATGGAGCCGGCCGGCGTCGGGGTCGTGGATCGTGCCGAGCTTCGCGCGAAGCGCCTCGACCTGCTGCCGCCGATCGCGAATCCCCGCCTCGCCCGGCCGCCCGTTTTCGAGGAGCGCCGCGACCATCGTGTCGCCGAGCCGCCCCTGAAGCCTGACGAGCAAAGCGCGTGCGAGGCGAAGGTGCGCGTCCACCCCCGCGGCCAAACCGAGCCCGAACTCGGCGTTGTCTTCGAAGAGGGAGTTCGCCCACGCGGGGCCACGGCCCTCGCGGTTGACGCTCCACGGGGTCGTCGGCAGATTCCCCCCGTAAATCGACGAGCAACCCGTGGCGTTGGCCACGAGGAGCCGGTCGCCGAACAGTTGCGTCAGGAGCTTCAGATACGGGGTCTCGCCGCACCCCGCGCACGCCCCCGAGAACTCGAACAGCGGCTCGGCGAACTGGGTGCTCTTGACGTCGGGCGTGATCCACGTGCGGTCCATCTCGGGGAGGTCCAAGAAAAACTCGAAGCTCTCCCGCTCTTCTGCGCGGACCGGAGGCTGGGGCTCCATGTTGATCGCCTTCCGCTTCGGGTTCGACTTGTCGCGCCCGGGGCAGACCTGGACGCACACGTTGCACCCGGTGCAGTCTTCGGGGGCGACTTGAATCGTGTATTTGAGCCCGGGGTGCTCGCGCGATTTGAAATCTTGCGCGCGAAACGCGATCGGCGCCCCCGCGAGCGCCTCCGGCTCGTAGACCTTGGCCCTGATGGCCGCGTGCGGGCAGACGATCACGCACTTATTGCATTGGATGCAGAAGGCGGGATCCCAGATCGGGATCTCGGCGGCCAGGTTTCTCTTCTCCCACTTCGCGGTCCCGGTCGGCCACGTCCCGTCCGGCGGAAACGCGCTGACCGGGAGCAGATCGCCTTGGCCCGCCACGATCATCGCCGTGACCCTCTGGACGAAATCCGCGGCGGCGGCAGGGACCGCGGGCAGTCGCGCATCCGTCGCCGTAGCCGTTGCCGGAACCTTGATCTCGGAGACCCGGGACATCGCGACGTCGACGGCCTCGACGTTGCGCTTGACGATCTCGGGCCCCTTTCTCTCGTAGCTGTGCCGGATCGCGTCTTTCATCTTTTCGAGGGCCTCCTCGCGTGGGAGCACGCCGGAAAGCCCGAAAAACGCGGACTGCATGATCGTGTTGATGCGGCCGCCCAGGCCGAGTTCCTTCGCGACGCCCGCCGCGTCCACCACGAGGAGACGGAGCTTCTTCTTCACGATCGTGTCTTGAACATCGCGCGGGAGCCGGTCCCACACTGCGTCCGGGGCGTAGGGGGCGTTGACGAGGAAGACCGCGCCCGGCTCGGCGAGGGCCAACATGTCGTAACGCTCGAGAAAGTTCCATTGGTGGCAAGCCACGAAGCTCGCCCCACGGATGAGATAGGGCGCGCGAATGGGACGCGGGCCGAAGCGCAAGTGCGAGATCGTGATCGCGCCCGACTTCTTCGAGTCGTACACGAAGTACCCCTGAACTTCGCCCTCGGTCCCCTCGCCGATGATCTTGATCGAATTCTTGTTCGCCCCGACCGTGCCGTCGGCGCCGAGCCCGTAGAAGACCGCGCGCACGACGTCTTTGGTTTCGATGTCGAAGCTCTCGTCGATCAAAAGGGACGTGTGCGTCACGTCGTCGACGATCCCGACCGTGAAGTGGTTTTTCGGAGCGGGTTTTTTCAGCTCGTCGAACACCGCCTTGACCATCGCGGGCGTGAACTCCTTCGACGACAGGCCGTACCGGCCACCGAGGACGCGCATCTCTCGCCCGGCCTCCCGGAGCGCCGTGACCACATCGACGTAAAGCGGATCGCCCACCGCGCCCGGCTCCTTGGTGCGGTCGAGCACGGCGAGGCTGCGCACCGACGGCGGCAACGCCGCGACAAACTCGGCGATGCGGAAAGGCCGGAAGAGGCGGATCTTGAGGACGCCGACTTTCTCGCCGCGAGCGTTCAGGTGGTCGACGGTCTCTTGGGCCGTTTCGGCCCCCGAGCCCATCAGCACGATCACGCGATCCGCGTCCGGGGCG
>JANMVW010000366.1:0-6357 GCA_031393555.1 Acidobacteriota bacterium | reverse complement strand
TGCACGAACGACCGGTCGATCTTCAAGACGTCGGCATGGAACCGCCGCAGGTAGCTCAACGACGAATAGCCGGTCCCGAAATCATCCACCGCGATGCGGAAGCCGCGGGCTTGAAGTTGCTGCAAGACCTCGAGGGTCGCTGCGGCATTGCTCATCAGGACGCCTTCGGTGATCTCGAGCTCGATACAATGCGTCGGGAGGTTGACGGAGCCGAGCGCGTCGTCCACCCGCTCCAAAAGATCCTTGCGGTGGAACTGCGACCCGGAGAGGTTGACCGCGACATGGATCTGAGGAAGTCCGGCATCGAGCCACGCGCGGCTCTGAATGCACGCCTGGCGCAAAACCCAATCGTCGATTTCCTGAATAATCCCGGTCTCCTCCGCGACGGGCACGAACTGACCGGGGTAGACGAGCCCGAGGTCCGGATGGTTCCAGCGGATCAGAGCTTCGACCCCGATCAACTTGCCGTCGCGCGCTTGGACCTGCGGCTGGTAGTGCAGGACGAACTCATTGCGCTCGATCGCTTTCCGCAAGCTCGTCTCGAGGGAGAGTCGCTGGAACGCGGCGGCGTTGAGCGCGGGGCTATAGAACTGAAAGTTGTTCCTCCCCGAGTCCTTCGCGTGGTACAGGGCGGCGTCGGCGTTCTTGAGCAGATCTTCGGCGTTTTCGCCGTCCTGCGGGAAGATGCCGATGCCGATGCTCATCGAGACGAAAAACTCCTTCTCGCCGACCTGGATCGGATCGCGGAACGCATCGAGCACGCGTCGCGCGACCTTCGCCGGATCTTCGGCGCGCGCGATGTCCGGAAGGAGCACGATGAACTCGTCCCCTCCGAGGCGCGCGACGGCGCCTTCAGGTCCGGAAACGGCGTCGACGCGGCAGGCGAGGTCGCTGGCGCGGATGGCTTCTCTCAGGCGGTTCGCGGCCGCGCGCAAGAGCCGGTCGCCCGCGCTGTGCCCGGAGGTGTCGTTGATGCGCTTGAAGTTGTCCAGGTCCATGAACATCACGGCCGCGGTGCGGCCTGCGCCGCGCGCGAGCTCGAGTGTCTTTTTGAGTTGCTCGTTGAAATGGAGGCGATTGGGAAGTCCCGTCAAACTGTCGTAAAAGGCCAAAAAGCGGATACGGCTTTCGGCCTGCTTGCGATCCGTGACGTCTTGAATCGTGCCGGTCAGTTTCGACGGCTCGCCCTGAGGGTTGCGGACGAATTCGGCTTCGGAGTGGAGGAACAACACCGTCCCGTCGGGGTGAACGACCCGGTGATCCAAGCTGAACGCCGTCTCGCCCCGGAGCGTCGCCTCGAGCGCGCGTGCCACCGTATCGGCGTCATCGGGATGGACCCGGCTGAGGTAGTCCTGAGACCTCGGGTGCGGGTGATCGAGCGGATAGCCCAAGAGCCGGTACGTCTCCGCCGTCCACTTCATCTCGTGGCCGGAAAGGTCCCAGGTCCAATTGCCGAGATGCACGAGCCGCTGGGCGGACTCCAGGGTCGCTTCGCTGCGCTGGAGGTCGTCGAGAAGCGCTCCCGAGCGGAGCATGTGCCGGACTCGATGGCCCAGCAGGCGGGAGGTGAACGGGCGCGCGGCGAAATCCGACACGCCCGCCTCGAGGGCTTGCTCCACGGTTTCCGAGTCGCCCTCTTCCGTCAAAACGAGGACGCGGACCCGCGATCCTCCCTCCATCTCGCGCAGGGCCGTGCAGATGCCGCGGAGGTCGAGCCCCGGGGACGCCGCGTCGAGCACCAACAGATCCGGGCGCGTGCTCGCGAGAAAATCGACGATCAGGGCGGTGTCTTCGATCTCAAAGACCGAGAACCCCTCGCGCTCGAGGGCGGTCGTCGCGAGCTCCCTCGCCGACGCATCGGCGCTCGCGATGAAACCGATCCCACGCGTCGGGTCGTCCTGGCTCATGGCGGATTCGTCGATGGCAGTACTCCCCCTGGTTCGCCGTAGCGTCATGGGGGAACTTAGGGACTCGTCGTGCCATCGGCAAGCGCGGGCGATTACGGGGTCTTCAGCCCCTTGAGCTTCCCCGCCATCCAGCGTCCGAGCCGGCCGCTCGCCTCGAGCTGCGCCAGGGCCGCGTCGAGGTCTTGTGCTTTATCAGGTCCCGCCCCACGGCCGTGATCTCGACGGTCTCGTAGGAGGTCTGCGCGAGCAGGCGCGGTCGACGCGGCAACGTGTAGATCCGCTACACTCGTCGGCTCATGGGGACAAGCTCACACGACATTCCGCAACGCCGGTATCTCGAGGGCGGGGCCTCGGCGCGCCCGTCGTGCCGCGGATGCGGCCGCGCGCTCGTCGCATGGGTGCGCGCGGACGCATCCGAGGGGGCCCCGAGGGTCGCGGTCGCCGGTTCGTGTTTCTGCGATCGCATCACCGTGCTTCCCACGCGCACGCGCATCCTGCTGCTCCAGCATCCGCGCGAGCAACGCGTGGCGGTCGGGACGGCCAGGATGGCCCAACTCGCGCTGCCGAACTCGCGGTTGCGGGTCGGTCTGGATTTCGCCCAGGATCCGGCCGTGTCAGCGGCCCTCGCGCCGCCGGCTTTGACCTACGTCTTGTTCCCCGGACCCGGAGCGCTGCCGGTCGAGCAACTGCCGCGCGATCGCGCCGTCACCCTCGTCGTGCTCGACGGCACGTGGTGGCAGGCGCGCAAGCTCCTCAGGCTGAACCCGGCGCTCGCGGCCCTTCCGCGGGTCGGCTTCCGGCCTCAACAGCCGAGCGCCTACGTCATCCGCAAGGAGCCCGCCGATTTTTGCGTCTCGACGATCGAGGCGCTCGCGGAGGTTCTGAAGGTCCTCGAGCCGGAAGGCGGCCGGTTCGAGCGGCTGCTCGATCCGTTCTACGCGATGGTGGAGCGGCAAAGGTGGTTCCAGGCCGAAGTCCGCTCGAGCCGTCATCGCACCGTTCGGCGCGAAGGCGTCTCGCCCCGAAACGCTCTGGCCGCGCGGCTCGCCGCGAACTGGTCCCGGCTCGTGTGCGTCCACGGCGAAGCGAACGCGTGGCCGCGCCATCATCCCGCGCGCGAAGCGCCGGAGACCGTTCATTGGGTCGCGCACCGTCCCGCGACCGCCGAGACGTTCGAGGCGGTGATGGCCCCGCGCCAAGTGTTGGCCGACGCCACGCCCGGGCATATCGAATTGTCGCCGGAGCGTCTCGAAGCCGGCGGCACCGTGCAACAGTGGCACGACGCCTGGACCGGCTTCAGCCGGCCCGACGACATCTTGGTGATGTGGGGGACGTACTACCGCGATCTCGCCGCGGCCGACGGCTTGCCGCTTTCCGTACCTTCGATGAACCTGCGCGACGAGGTGTCCCGGTTGCTGCGCCGGCGCTTCGGCACCGTCGAGGCGTCCCTGGATTCTCTCGGTGCGACGCCGACCCCACTCGCCCTGCCCGGACGCGGCGGCCGCCGGCTCGCCGCTCTCGTCGGCGCGCTCGAATCGCTGCGCGCTCAAAGCGCGATCCCGCCGTCACCGATCGTGCCGCTCGCGGCTCGCGCGGCGGCGCGCAAGCAGGCGTGGTAGCTTCACTTCGAGATGTCGCACATCAGGAAGCCCCCGGTCAGCGGCCCCTCGATCGAATGGGGTCCCTGGGCCACCGTGCGATTCCCCACCGAGATCGCCCGCGACGAATTCGTTTGCTCGGTCGCCAGCAAGCCAGACGCCGGTTGGGGGGCGGAAGTCATGGCCGACGATCAACGGGGCGCGCAGGTCCGCTGGCGCCCGGGCCAATTCTTACGCCTCAACGACGTCGCCTACGCCCACGGCGGCCGGATCGTCGTCGCCGTCGGGCACTTCGGGATCGTCTAGAGGCCTTCCGCGTTCTGAAGGCGCCCAAGTCCTCGGGTCGACCGCTCGCGCCCTCTCGTTCTCGACGTACACTCATCGTCCGACGGAAGCGTCGAAACCAGGACTCCCATGCGCAAGATGTGGATCGCCATCGCGATGATCGCCCTGCTTGGCGGGATCGCCTTGGGTTATCGCATCGGCCGGCCGGGGACGACATCGCGAGAACCGGCGCCGCCTGGACAGCCCGCGTCGCGGGCCGTTGTCCCCCCATCGCCCGTAGCGGCTTCGAGTTTGCCTGAGCCGCAACATGCGGATGACGCGCCTTCCGCCCCGGGTGTTCGCATGGAGGCCGAGGCCGAGGCTGCCGCTGCGACCGCCACGGATCCCGCGGTCGTCGACGCTCCCGCCCGTATCGAGCGTGGGCCCGTGCCCCGCGTATCGGTTTCCGGTGCAAACGCGCCGCCCGCAGTACCGCCCCGAGTGTCGCCTCCGATGCCTTCACCGATTCCCACGCCTGTCACGACCGAGGCCCCGAAGCAAGAGCCGGCAAAAAACGCCGAGACGCCCGCACCGGTCGATGACCCGGAATCGGACCGCCGCCCGCCCGTCCTCCAGAACCTCCGCTTCGATCCCCAAGAGATCAAAGGCGGAGGTTCGGCGATGCTCTCCATCGGGTGCACCGACGATCTTTCGGGGGTCAAGCTCGTCTACGGCACGTTGCGGAGCCCCAGCGGCGCGGCCGTTTTGCCGTTCAGCGCGCGAGACGCCACCGGTAGCGGGGTGTTCTCGACGCCGATCGCGATTCCCGCTCGGGGGGAAGCGGGGGACTGGTTCGTCGCGCACCTCCAGATCGTCGACAAAGCCGAGAACGCATTGGCGTTGTCCTTCGTGAGGGCGACGGTCCCCGACGGAGGCGCACTGCACGTTGTCTCGGACGAGTCCGACGCGACGGCGCCCGACGTGCATCGCGTTTCGATCGTGAACGGATCCGTCGGCGCGGGAGAGAAGAATCGGATCGTGGTCGACGTCGACGACGACCGTTCGGGGGTCGCCCAGGTCACCGGCGCATTCCAGAGCCCCTCGAAATCCGCCTTCATCCCGTTCACGTGCCATCCCAACGGAGATTCCGTGTCGTGGGAAGGCGACGTTCTCGTCCCGGAGAACGCCGACTGTGGAGAGTGGACTCTGCGGCAGCTCCGCGTCCTCGACAAGGCCAACAACAGCGCGTTTCTCTCGATGGACGATCCTCAGGTCGGTCGCGTGAGCTTCATCGTTTCGGGCGGCGGAGCGTGCGACGCCGAGGCCCCGGTGGTCGATGGCCTGTATTTCTCGCCGACGGCCGTCTCGAACGCGACCGCCGCCGAAATCACCGCGACGGTCATGACTCATGACGACCGTACCGGGGTGGCGTCGCTGTCGGGGTGGATCGACGGACCGGTCGCGGCGAACGGCCAATCGCCCCGGATCTACTTCGAGTGCGCGCCCGACCCGAAAGACAAGGACGCGCCGATGACCTCGCGGATCATCGTCCCGCAATTCGCGGCCCAGGGCGTCTGGAGGGTGACGCTGGTGCAAGTGTCCGACAAGGCGCGGAACACGCGCAGCTACAACCGGGACGATCCGGCATTGAGGGATGCTTTCTTCACCGTGGATTGAGCGGGCGGGCGATAATCCCCGACGATGAAGGGCTGGTCGGTCTACATGCTGCGCTGCGGCGACGGCACGATCTACACAGGAATCGCCGTCGATCTCGAAAAGCGGCTCGAAGCGCACCGGCGGGGCGTGGCCGCGAAGTACACCCGGAGCCGCCTTCCGGTCGCCGTGGCCTACGAAGAACGCCAGCCGGACCGCTCCAGCGCGCAAAAACGCGAAGCGGCCCTCCGGCGGCTGGGACGCGCGGGGAAGCTGGCGCTACTCGATCAGGGGCACGATCCCGTGAGTTGAGGCTTGCACGCAGGACCGGCCGGCGGTCTTTCGACCGAGGCGCTGTCCTTGCCGTACGACCCCTCACGGTCCGCCGTCAGCGGCACCACGAGGAAGTAGAGATCGCCGGGATCGGCGGGGAACGTCTTGGTGAGAAGCCCTTGCGTGGTGCAGAACTTGATGGCGTGACTGAAGTAGGTCCCGAGGGTTCCCTGGTAGATGGCGTAGTCAACGCCCGAAGCGTTGCACGACGCCCCCCACGCCAGCGTGAGATCGGGACCGCTCGCCGTCACCGTCAGGGGAATTCCTGAAACGCCGTCGGGAACCGTTCCGGGAGTCGGTAACGGGGCGTTGCAGCTCAGGCTCTGAATAATCAGCGAGAACTGCCGGATCGATCCGGCGTCCACGCGCGCCAGGTCCGCGACGTTGAGCGTCCAGGTGCCGTTCGGGTTCTGATTGTTGAGCGTCGACAGCGCGCTCGCCGGCTGGAACGTGCCGACCCACGGATTGCCGGCAGAGGTGATCGCCTGAATGGATGAGGGGCCCGCGTCGTCGAGAACCGTTTGGCAAAAATTGTTCCCGCCATTGTTGGGCCCGCCGGGCTGACTCATGAGCGTCACGATCGTGGACGCCGGCGAGGTCAG
>JANMVW010000326.1:0-7367 GCA_031393555.1 Acidobacteriota bacterium | reverse complement strand
GCTCTTTGCGGAACGCCGGCATCCAGCAAGGCCAGCGACCCGCCGCAGATCGAGGCCATCGAAGACGATCCGTTCGACTCGAGGATGTCCGAGACGATGCGAATCGTGTACGGCCACTGCTCTTCCGTCGGGACCAGCGGGAGGAGCGATCGCTCCGCGAGCGCCCCGTGTCCGATCTCCCGGCGGCCGGGGCCCCTGAGGAACTTGACTTCACCCACCGAAAACGGCGGGAAGTTGTAGTGAAGCATGAAACGCCGGAGCGACACGCCCTCGATCCAATCCAGCTTCTGGGCATCGGCCGACGTACCGAGCGTCACCGTGACGAGTGCCTGCGTTTCGCCTCGCGTGAAAAGCGCGGAGCCGTGGGTCCGCGGCAGGACCCCGACCTCGCACGTGATCGGGCGAATTTGGTCGAACCGGCGGCCGTCCAGGCGCACGCCGCGCTCCAGAATTTCCTCGTGGAGGATCTGATCCTGCAATTCGTACCAGAGCCCGGAGGCAAAGCGCTTTTCCGCCGCTTGGTCCGGACCGAAGCCGGTGAGCATTTCTTTTTTCAGCTCGTCGACCATCGCGTAGCTTTCAAGCTTCGTATTGATGCGCATCGCGGCGGCGAGTTTTTCCTTCCACTCGCGGCTGACCCGCTCGCGAACGTTCTCGGGCTCGACGGCCGGCGGCACCGTACGCTTCGTCTTCGCGATTTCGCGGGACAACTCGTTCTGCACGGCGACGATTTGCTTGATCGCCGCGTGGCCGTGGCCGATCGCCTCGAGGATTTCCGCCTCGGAAACCTCGTTGGCGCCCGCTTCGACCATGACGACGGCGTCGGCGGATCCCGCCACGATCAAGTCGAATCGGCTGGTCGCGAGCTCCGCATAGGTCGGGTTGATCATGTAGCGGCCGTCGGGCGAGAGACCCACGCGCACCGCCGCGATGGGATTGGGAAACGGGATGTCCGAGACGGCGAGAGCGAACGACGCGCCCGTGAGGGCGAGGATGTCCGGATCGTTTTCTTGGTCGGCGGAGAGCACCAGCGCAATGACCTGTGTTTCACACGCCCAGCCGGTGGGAAACAGGGGGCGTAAGGGCCGGTCGATGAAACGGGAGGTCAACACCTCTTTCTCGTTGGGGCGCCCTTCCCGGCGGAAGAACCCGCCGGGGATCTTGCCGGCGGCATAGGTGTTTTCACGGTAGTCGACGGTGAGGGGCAAGAAGTCGACGCCCTCCCTCGGGGTTTTTGCGGCGCACGCCGTTACGAGGACGACCGTGTCGCCGCACCGCACGGTGACGGCTCCATCGGCCTGCCGCGCGATCTTCCCGGTCTCTACGATGAGGGGTTTCCCTCCGACATGGATCTCTTTAGTTCGTATCAACGCCCTGCCTCCTACCGCGCCCGCGAGACGTCATCGCCGCGGGAGGGACTCCCTTGGTCCCTTGGTTCTCTTCATTCCTGAGTTTGTTCCGGTGTCGAGGGGGCGTGTTGCGGCCCCGAGTTCGCGCGGACAACGTCCCTCGTTCGAGCGCGAGCGCGCGGTGAACGAAGCGAACGGCATGGCGAGCGAAAGCCTACTTGCGGATGCCGAGCCGGGCGATGATGCGCTGGTAACGATCAAAGTTTTTGCGCTTCAGGTAGTCGAGCAGTCGGCGGCGCTTGCCGACCATTTTGATGAGGCCGAGGCGCGAGTGGTAGTCCTTGGTGTGGGACCGAAAGTGCCCGGTCAACTGCTCGACGCGCTTGGTGAGGATCGCGATCTGGACCTCGGGCGAGCCTGTATCCGAATCGTGAGTCCGATAATCGTTGATGACGTCCGTCTTGCGAGCGAGATCGAGAGCCACTGGCATCCTCCTCCGGAGCCGTCGACGTATGCGATCGGCCCAGATGGGTAAACTCGATGTTGAAACGACCCAAATGCGTAGAGACGCTACCACATCGCACGGCCAAGCGACAACCCGCGCTCGGCCGCGGGTGTCAGGCGTCCCTCGAGAGGACCATACGCGGGCGCAGGGTTCCTTCCCCTTTGTGACCGACCCCGAGGAGTTTCCCCCGATCGTCGCGCACCGCGGTCAGGCTCTCGTCTGGAAGGCTCGCCGCGTCGACCACGATGACGCCCCCGGCGACAAAACGCGAGGCGTCTTCCGGAGACTTCAGCACGGTGGATGGGAGATCGAGCGGCATGGCGTCGATCGGGATGAGCCGGCTTCGAACCGCGTCGCGAAGCGCCCCTTTTTCGCCAGGGATCGAGAGCGCATCGTCCACACGCAAGGGGCCGATCGCCGTTCGGCGCAACGACGCCACGGCCGCGCCGCACCCGAGCACGAGGCCGAGATCGCGGACGAGGGCTCTTATGTACGTTCCGGCCGAGACGACCATCTCGTAGGTCCAAAGCTCCGGGGCGTCCGTGGGGGCCAAGTCGAGGCGTTCTACGACGACCTCTGTGGCAGGCGCGTCGACGACGACTCCGCGGCGCGCCAACTGGTACATGCGTTTGCCGCCCACCTGGCGCGCCGAAAAAGCCGGAGGTACTTGAAGCTGCCGGCCGAGGCGCAAGGCGGCCGCGGAAAGCACGGCTTCGGCGTCGGGAAGCGATCCCATGTACCGGCGCACCACGTCCCCGGCGAGGTCGTCGGTCGTCGTCGTCACACCGAGGGCGAGAATCCCCTGGTACGTCTTGGGCGCTTGAGGGACGAAACGAGCCAGTCGTGTCGCGCGGCCGAGTACGAGAAGTAAGAGTCCAGTGGCCAGGGGGTCGAGAGTCCCGGTGTGACCGACACGCCGCGACCCGGTCGACGCACGAACGCGGGCGACGAGGTCATGGCTCGTCGGCCCCGCAGGCTTGTCGATGGGAAGCAGCCCGTCCCAGTCTTCGCTCACCCGTCGTCTTCCGGATCGTCGCGCGGGGTCTCGTCGTCGGTCGCGTGAAGTTGCTGGATGATCGCTTCCACACGCGAGCCCCGTTCGAGCGTCGCGTCGGAAACGAAACGCAGGGCCGGGGTGAAACG
The DNA here is from genome assembly GCA_031393555.1 of Acidobacteriota bacterium. Classification (GTDB taxonomy): domain Bacteria; phylum Acidobacteriota; class Polarisedimenticolia; order Polarisedimenticolales; family DASRJG01; genus DASRJG01. The sequence goes on along the minus strand of JANMVW010000326.1, from coordinate 4,370 downwards.
CAACCGCGCCCGTGTCGCGACCGCGTGTCGCAAGAACGGGCAGGCGTGGTTGAGAGCGGAGACGGCCGCTTCACGATCCGCCTCGGTGCCCATGCGCGATACGTAGACGCGGGCCTGCCTAAGGTCGGGAGACAAGTCCACGCCGGTGAGCGTGACGAAGCCGACCAGGGGATCGCGAACCTCGCGGATCGCCTCGGCCAATACGCCGCGAATTTCCTCGGCGACTCGTTCGTTGCGGCGATGCGTCACGAGATCCCCTCTTCCCAGCCGCCCGGGCCGCCGTCCGCCCCCTCGAGAAACTCGCGCCCCGTTTCAACCAGATGCCCCGGCACCTGCCCCTCGACCTCACGGACGACCGTCTCGAAGAGATTCTCCAAGACGTCTCGTCGGGAGGCCACGGAAACGACCGCGACGCTCGCGCGCTGCCAGAGATCTGCGCCGTCTTCGAGCTCGCTGACGGCGACGTTGTGTCGGGCGCGAAGACGGTCTTTGACGGAGCGGAGGACCTGGCGCTTGTCCTTAAGTGACCGCGATTGCGGCAGGTGAAGCTCGAAGGTCAGGAGCCCGATCGTCACGCCCTAGAGGCTCTCCACCGCGACCTTCTCGACCATGAAGAACTCGAAGACGTCGCCTTCCTTCAAGTCGTTGAAGTTCGCAATGCCGATGCCGCATTCGAATCCTGTCTTGACCTCGCTGGCATCGTCCTTGAATCGGCGGAGCGATCCGACCTTGCCCGTGTAGATGACGACGTTGTCGCGGATGAGGCGAACCTCGGCGGTGCGCTTGACAGTTCCGTCGGTGACCATGCACCCGGCGATGACGCCGATCTTCGGCACGCGGAAGAGCTGACGCGCCTCGGCCTGGCCGAGCACGGTTTCCTTCGTGGTGGGGTCGAGGCGCCCGATCATCGCCTGCTTGAGGTCGTTCACGACATCGTAAATGACGTTGTAGAGGCGAATCTCGACTTCTTCCCGTCGCGCGAGTTCGGCCGTCGCGCGGTCCGGACGGACGTTGAATCCGACGACGATGGCGCCCGAGGCCAACGCGAGCAGAACGTCGGCCTGAGTGATGGCGCCGGTCGACGCGCGCAGAATTCCGACACGGATTTTCTCCGACGTGATCTCCGTGACCGCCTTTTGGAGCGCTTCGAGGGAGCCCTGTACGTCGGCCTTGATGAGCACCGGCAATTCCTTGACGCTGCCTTCGGCGATTTCGCGCGAAAGGCTCTCGAGCGTGCGACGCGACGATTTCGCGAGCGCCGCGACGCGCTGTTTCTCCTTGCGGAATCCGGCGATCTGGCGGGCCTTCAGCTCGTCCGTCACGCCCTGGAAGAGATCTCCCGCCGTGGGTTCGCTCGCGAAGCCCATGACCTCGACGGGTGTCGACGGGCCGGCCGCGCTGATGCGCCGGCCATGCTCGTCGGACATGGCGCGGACCTTGCCGAACGCCGAGCCCGCGATGAAGGGGTCGCCGATGCGGAGGGTCCCGCTTTGCACGAGGATCGTAGCGACGATGCCCCGCGCGCGATCGAGTTTGGCCTCGAGCACGACACCGTTCGCCGACTGATCGACCGATGACTTGAGGTCGGCAATGTCGGCCACGAGGAGAATCATCTCGAGGAGCTCTTCGATTCCCGTGCGCTTTTTCGCTGAGATTTCGCAGGCGACGACCTTCCCGCCGTATTCCTCGATCAGAATCTCGCGGTCGGCGAGTTGCTGTTTGACGCGATCAGGGCGCGCATCCGCCTTGTCGATCTTGTTGATCGCAACGACGATTGGGACGCCCGCGGCCTTCGCGTGATCGATGGCTTCGACGGTCTGCGGCTTGACGCCGTCATCCGCGGCGACGACAAGCACCACGATGTCAGTGACGCGGACGCCGCGCGCACGCATGAGGGTGAACGCTTCGTGGCCGGGAGTATCGAGGAACGTGATCTTGCGTCCGCGCTCTTCGACTTGATAGGCCCCAATGTGCTGCGTGATCCCGCCGTGCTCGCTGCTGACGACGTTCGTCGCGCGGATCGCGTCGAGCAGGGACGTTTTTCCGTGGTCGACGTGGCCCATCACGGTGACGATCGGCGCCCGGGGGACGACGACGCCGGAGCCGGTCACGGCCAGTTCGATGTCCGGGACGGCGTCTTGACGCTGCTCGTCCTCGAACGAGATGATCACGGCGTCGGAACCGAATTCCTTAGCGACTTCGATCGCCATCTGCGGGTCGAGCGGCTGGTTGATGTTCGCGAATACGCCCCGGGTGAGGAGCTTCGCGATGACGTCCTTGGATTTTCTGTTCAGCTTTTCCGCGAGTTCCTTCACCGTTACCGATTCCGAAAGCTGAATCGACGCCGGCACGGGCGGAAGATCCGGTTTGGGCTTCGAAGGCGGTGGCGGGATGTCGATGCCCTTCGCGCGTGCGCGGCGGGACTCGCGTTCCGCCGACGGCGTGGCGCGACCGGGAGCTGGGGGACGAGTCGAGCCCGGTGCGGGTGGGCGACCGGCAACTCCAGGGGCCGGGGGGGCCGTTCTGGGAGGCAACGGACCCAAACGTGCGAGATCCCCGGCCCGCGGGGGCGCAGGTGGGCGGCTTGGCGGGACATTGCGCTGCCCGTAGGGGCCCGCCGTCGTGGAGCGCGGCGGAACCATCTTGGGAACAAGTCTCTTGGCGGCAAAAAGGCGGGGTCGCGGCGGCCCGGGCGGCCCGGGTGGTGTTGGAGGGACCGTGGCCTGCGACGGCGACGGTGCCGCGACGGGCCCCGCCTTTGGCGCTTCCGCACTTGCCTCGGAGTCGCTCTTGGGGTGTTCGGTCTCGACAGCTTCGACCTCGGACTCCGCTGCGGCCAGCGTCTGAGCCGCGGGTTCAACCTCGAGGGCGACCGGGAACGGCTCGGCCGGGGCCTCTGCGCGTGGCGCGACGGCGACCGTGTCGTCGTCCGACTGCTTTTCTTCGAGCAAACGCTTCTTTTCGACGGCCAGCGCGACGGTCAACCGTTCCCGAACGAGACTCGCGGTCAAGTCGTCGATCGAACTGAGGTCGGAGTGGACCTCCTTCCCGAGGCGATCGAGCAACTCGACGATGAGAGCGCTTTGAACCCTGAGTTCCTTAGCGAGCTGGTAAACCCGTACACCCGGCATGCGTGCTCCCGCGGCCTTGGCCGCTTGCTACTCGTGCGCCGTATCGTCCGCGGGCGTATCCGCGGATTCGTCGGCCGCCTGCACGGCCTCTTCGGCTTCGAACTCCTGAGCGCGGGCCTCGAGAGCCTGCTCGGCCGCGTCGTGAATTTCAATCGCTTCATCCTCGCTGATGCCGTCGATGGACGTCAGGTCTTCGAGGGAGGCGAGGCAGATTTCCTCGATGCCACGGAACCCGGCATCGAGCAAGCGCGCTACCGTGGACTGAGCGATACCGGGGAGGCTCGACAGTTCGCGACTGGCCTGCGCCATGCGCTCCATCTCGACCTCGATCTCGGCCTTCTTTTCCGCCTCGCTCTTGATGTCCAATTTCCACCCGACCAGCTTCGACGCAAGACGTACGTTCTGCCCGCGTTTGCCGATCGAGAGCGAGAGCTGGTCCTCCGAAACGATGACCTCCATCTCCCGGGCTTCGTAGTCACGGATCGACACGCGGTTGATGGATGCTGGATTCAGCGCGTGGCGCACGTACAGGGCAGGGTCCTCATCGTACTTGACGATGTCGATCTTTTCTCCACGCAGCTCGCGAATCACCGCCTGCACCCGTGAGCCCTTCATGCCCACGCAAGCGCCGACCGGATCGACGTCGCGATCTTTCGAGCGCGCAGCGATTTTCGTGCGCTCGCCGGCATCGCGAGCGACGCTGACGATGATGACGGTTCCGTCGTAGATCTCGGGAACTTCCATCTCGAACAGTTTCTTGACGAGCAACTCGCTCGCGCGGGACAGGGTCAGCTGCGGGCCCTTCCCCAGCCGTTCCACGTTGACGAGGACGGCGCGGATCCGGTCTCCCGGGTTGTAGTGTTCGGCGCGAGACTGCTCGCGGCGGGGGATGATCCCTTCGGTCCGTCCGAGATCCAAGATCATGTCACCGCGATCGAATCGTTTGACCTGGCCGGTCAGCATTTCGCCGATGCGATCGCCGTATTCGCGCCAGACGATCTCGCGCTCGGCTTCCTTAACCTTTTGGTAAATGACCTGTTTCGCGGCCTGGGCGGCGATGCGGGTCAGTGGAACGTCGATGCCGTCCTTCACGGTCTCGATCACCGCTCCCAATTCGGCGTCGGGCCGAATCTGGCGGGCGTCCTCAACGGTAATCTCGATGTGGGGGTCCATCAGCTCGTCTTCGGTAACTACCGTCTGCTTCGAAAAAACGATAAAGCGTCCGGACTCGCGATCGAA
>JANMVW010000322.1:0-15811 GCA_031393555.1 Acidobacteriota bacterium | reverse complement strand
TAGTGCCGGTGCGTCCAGGTCGCATCGCCCACCTCGGCCAACGCCCCGACACCATTCAGGCACTCCGAGGCTTTCTCGCCCCAATCGGCCTGAAGCCGATGCAAGCTGTAGATGTCCGAAGCCAGAGCGCCCGGCCCCGTGCCCTCGACGGTGATCCCGACTTCCACGCTCGTGACGGTCGAACCGGGCGGGATGCTGCCGGCGACGTCAAACGCGATGACGACGCGCCGGGCGCCGAAGCCTCCGGTCTGGCCGCAGAACAGGGGCCCGATGCCGCAGCTTCTGTTCGCGCCGTCCGCGAAGAGGCTGTTGTCGCGACTCGGCGCGATGGTGACGACCGCTGCCCCGGCCGGAGGGCCGGACACCAACAGGATCGACGCCGCGACGAGGGCGGCCGGCACGCATTGTCCGAGAGCCGTCATTTTCACTCCCCTGTGGTGCGTCACGGCACCCCGAATGGCCCGAAAAAGTACAACCAATCGGCCCGACTGTCCGCCGGAATCGTACCCATCGCTGGCCGGTTGGGCGATAATCCCGGGATCATCATGAGCCGCCATCCATTCCACGATCGCCTGCGCGCGATCACTCGGGAGATCGTCGCCACCTACGAGGCTCCCCCGATCCTCGCGTCCCACATCGGACCGGAGCGAAGGCTCCCGTCGCGGCGCACCGTCGTGAAAATCCTCGAGAACCTGTTCGCCGTGCTGTATCCGGGCTTCTACGGGGTGCAAAACATCACCGCCGAAAACGTCGAGTACCACGTGGGAGCGCTGCTCGACGACGTCGCCGCCGACTCTTACGAACAGGCCTGCCTCGCTTTCCGTTTCGACGAGCCGGAAGGGGCCGGCCGCGCAGAGGATCAGATTGCCGCCGCCGCGAACGACGCCGTTTCGCGCTTCCTCTCGCGCATCCCGGAGATCAGGCGCCTTCTCGTTTTGGATTGCGTTGCGGCGATGGATGGCGATCCGGCGGCCCGGAGCTTCGCCGAAATCGTCTTCGCCTACCCCGGATTCAAGGCGATCACGATCCAGCGCATCGCTCACGAGTTCTGGGGACTGGGCCTGCCCCTCCTGGCGCGCATCATGACCGAGTACGCCCACGGCGAATCCGGGATCGACATTCACCCGGGCGCCAAGATCGGGGAGTCGTTCTTCATCGATCATGGCACGGGCGTCGTGATCGGAGAGACGACCGTGATCGGAAGCCACGTCAAACTCTACCAGGGCGTCACGTTGGGCGCGCTGTCGTTTCCCAAGGACCCACGGGGGCGGCTGCTCCGGAATACCAAGCGCCACCCCACCCTCTGCGACAAGGTCGTGGTCTACGCCGGCGCCACCATCCTGGGCGGCGATACTGTCATCGGAGAGGGAGCGGTGATCGGCGGGAACACATGGGTGATCGAATCGGTTCGCCCGGGGGAGAGGGTTCTGAACACGAAAACGAGCAAGGCGAAGCAGGCGAAAATCATGGATCGCATCTGCGGGTTCGGAGACGGAATCTAAAAAAGGGGGGAATATGGGACGGATCTACGACAGCATCATCGACACGGTCGGGCGCACGCCGCTCGTGAGGGCGCCGCACCTGTCCCGAGCGCTCGGCGTGAAAGCCGACGTCGTCTTCAAGCTCGAATCATTCAATCCGATGGCGAGCGTCAAGGACCGCATCGGCTACTCCATGATCAAAGACGCCCTCGAAAAAGGCGCGATCAAGCCGGGAACCACGGTCATCGAGCCGACTTCGGGGAACACCGGGATCGCCCTGGCCTTCATCTGCGCCGCAAAAAAAATTCCGCTCGTCCTCACCATGCCCGAGACGATGTCGGTCGAGCGCCGGAAGATCCTCAAGGCGCTCGGCGCGCGACTCGTGCTGACCGAGGGGCCGAAGGGGATGAAGGGCGCGATCGCCCGGGCCGACGAGCTGCACAAAGAAATTCCCGGCTCGATCATCATTGGGCAGTTCGTGAATCCGGCGAATCCGGAGATCCACCGCAAGACCACCGCCATCGAGATCTGGGACGACACCGACGGCAAAGTCGACATCTTCGTCGCCGGCGTCGGCACGGGCGGCACGATCACCGGTTGCACCGAGGTCCTGAAGGCGAAAAAGCCGGGGGTCAAGTCAATAGCGATCGAGCCGGCAGACTCGCCGGTGCTCACCCAGACGCGCGCCGGTTCCGAGGTCAAGCCCGGTCCTCACAAGATTCAGGGGATCGGAGCGGGGTTCGTCCCGGTGATTCTCGACCTGGGCCAGGTGGACGAGATTTTCACCGTCACGAACGACCAGTCGATGGAGATGGGGCGCCGCCTCTGCCGCGAGGACGGCCTCATGGTGGGAATCTCTTCGGGTGGGGTTGCCCACGCGGCGTTTGAGATCGGCAAACGCCCGGAAAACGCGGGCAAGATGATCGTCGCCGTGTTGGCCAGCCATGGCGAGCGTTACCTCTCGACCGCGCTGTACGACTTCCCGGGCGAGGAGGACGCGCCGGCCGTTTGAGCAGCCCCGCGTCGGGGTCGGGGCTGACTTCGACGGTGGACCCGCGTATATAATGACCGGTCTCATCTCGCCGAACTACGAACAGAGACCTTTGAGAAGGGGGAGGCTCGCCTTGACGCCACGGGACGAAACACGCGCGCGGCTCATGGAGCTCGTGGCGGAAGTCGCCGACGTCCCCGTGGACCAGGTGTCGCCCGACGCGCTGTTGGCGGATCTGGACATCGATTCGCTCCGCGGGTTGAGGATCGTGGCCGCGGTCGAGAAACGCTGGGGCATCGTGATCAGTGAAGATGCAATCGGGCGGATCCGTTCCATGGGAGACATCTTTGCCCTGGTGGAGACGACCCCGAAGTAAAGGTGGCGTGCGTTGATCGCAGAGCGCTCTAGGGTGTGGATCACCGGGATCGGTCTCGTCACGCCCCTTGGCTCCGACCCCGAGGTGTTCTTCGCCGGGCTTCTCGAAGGGCGGTCGGGTGTGGCCGCCGTTCGCTCCTTCGACACGTCGGCACTGCCGAATCACCTCGGCTGTGAAGTGGGAGAGGTCGTCGTTCCCGATCGCATCCGCGATTGCGTTCTGGGCGGACGCTGCTGCGACCTCGCGGCGATCGTCGCCGACCAAGCGGTGCGAAACGCAAAACTCGACGGACGCTACGAGGGAACCGCCGATCTCGCGGTCGTGGTCGGGACCACCATGGGCGACGTCTCGCGGTTCGAGCAGGAGCGCGCCGCGCACCCCAACAATCCGGCCGACGACGCGGACGTCGACACGCTGGCGAGCCGGCCTCTCGAGGTCATGGCGCGCACCGTCGCCGGCATGTACCGGCTTTCGGGCCCCGTTGTGACCGTTCCGGCGGCGTGCGCCGCCGGCAACTACGCCCTGGGACTTGCGGCGTCGCTCTTGGCGCGCGGTGAAGCCAAGGCCGCGATCGCGATCGGCTGCGAGGCGTTCTCGCGATTGGCGTTCGTCGGCTTCTCGAGAATGCGGGCGATGTCCGGGGACACGTGCCGTCCGTTCAGCCGCGGCCGGCCCGGCCTCCTCCTTGGAGAAGGCGCGGCAGGAATCCTCCTCGAAACCGAAGCCGCGGCGAGGGCGAGGCATGCCGAGCCGCTCGCGTTTCTCGACGGGTTCGGCCTGTCGTGCGACGCGTTCCACATCACGGGTCCGCGGCAAGACGGCGCGGGTGCGGCCAAGGCGATGGATCAAGCGCTACGTCGTGCCGGGATTGCGCCCAAGGACATCGATTACTTGAACGCGCACGGAACCGGGACCGCTTTGAACGACAGAATGGAAAGCGTCGCGATCCACAAGGTGTTCGGCGACCTCGCGCGCCGCGTTCCGGTCTCTTCGATCAAGGCGTTGATCGGTCACACGCTCGGGGCCGCCGGCGCCATCGAGGCGGTCGCGTCGATTCTGGCCCTTCGTCACGGCGTGATTCCGCCGACGTGGAACTGGGTCGAGGCCGATCCGGAATGCGACATCGATTGTGTGCCGAACGAACCTCGGCGGGCCAAGCTTCGCCACGTGCTCTCCAACTCCTATGCGTTCGGCGGGAACAACTCGAGCCTGGTCCTGTCGTCCCCCTCGGCCTGACGCCTTGCGCCTTTGGAGGTCGCGATGACGGGGTCTCTTGTCGTTACGGGGGCGGGAATGGTGACCGCCGCGGGCGACACCGCAGCGCAGATCCAGCAGGCCTTGCTGGCGCGGACCCCACTCGCAGCGGCTCGCCTCGATGAGGGCGGCATCGTCGCTTCGATCGCCGAGTTCGACCCCAAGCGCTACATCCTCAAGAAGGGCGTCAAGGATCTTTCCCGCACGTCGCAGCTCGCGTGCTCGGCAGCGGGGGCCAATGCCCGCGCCATCGCGGGCGTGGCTGCCGAAGACGTCGGCGTCGTTTTCGGATCGGCCTGGGGTTCGCTGACGACCGTGATCGAGTTCGAACGCGAGGCTCACCTTCAGGGGGCCAGGTTCGTCGACCCGATTCTCTTCACCGAGACCGTGAGCAACGTTCCTGCCGGGCAGGTGGCGATCCTCTACGGCTGGTCGGCGTTCAACGTGACCGTCTCGTCGGGCGCAGCCTCGGGTCTGGCCGGGATCCGGCAGGCCCTCGCCTTCCTCGAAGAGGGACGAGGGCGGGTCGCGGTCGCCGGCGGAGGCGACGAGCTCAACTTGCAACTCCTCCGATCTTTGCGCCGAAGGTCGATCGTGACCGGCCGCTTGGGCTCCCTCCCGCTCGCGGCGGGACGATCCGGCCCCGTCGGCGGGGAAGGGGCGTGCTTCCTGACGATCGAATCGGGCGAGAACGCGAGGGAGCGTGGAGCGGAGCCCCTCGCGGCCGTCCGCGCGTCGGGCGGCCGGTTCGTTCCCCGAGGTACGGTGGGAAGCCCTGACGCTCGCGAGTCCATGGCGGGGTTGATCCGCCAGTTGACGACGACCGCCGGCCTGAAGCTTTCCGAGGTCGACCTCGTCGTGCTGTCGGCGGCCGGGCTCGTCGAGGGTGACGTCGAAGAAGCCGGTGCGGTGATCGACGTGTTCGGAGGCGGACCGTCCGCGGTTCCCGTGATGGCTCCCAAATCGATCCTGGGCGAAACGTGGGGAGCCTCCGGAGCCTTGGCCGCCGCGATCGCGATCGAGGTGATGCGGACGTCGATCGTGCCGGCGGCGCCGTTGGGATTCGTCTTGTCGCCGGACCTTGCGGGGTTGAACGTGCCGGAAGAAACACTGCACCGGCCCGTTCGAAATGCCCTGATACTCGATCGGACGGATTCGGGCCACCAGCTCGGCCTGGTGCTTTCTCTGAGGGAGCCGCATGACGCCCACGACTGACCTCAAGGAACTGCTCCCGTGGTCGTACCCGTTCCTGATGGTCGACCGGATGGTGAACTGCATCCCGCACGAGAGTGCCGTGACCTCCAAGCAGGTGACCGCGAGCGACTCCGTCCCTCCGGGGGGCGAAGCGGGGGACGGCTGCTTCCCGTCGGCTCTGATCCTGGAAGGGCTGAGCCAGAGCGCGGCGTTGTTGTTTCGGCTCAGTTACGGACCGAAAGCGCTGTCGGGCGCCCCGTTGCTTGGTTACCTCAAGGCGAAGTTCCGAGGAAGCGCGCGGCCGGGAGACACCCTCCTGTACACCGTGACCGCCATCAAAATGACGAGTCGCAGCGGGGTGTTCGCGGGGGTCGCGCGCGTGGGCTCCACCGTGATTGCGGCGACCGAGCTCGCGTTCGGGGTGAGCGCGTCATGAAGTTGACCTTCGCCCAAGGCGCGGCTCTCGTCAGCGGAGGGTCGGGAGGGATCGGGTCCTCGGTCGTGAGGAGGCTCACCGAAAACGGGGTCCCCGTCGCGTTGACCTATCACCGGCACCGAGACGCCGCGATCGAGGGGATCGCCGCGTTCCCCTGGTCGTCGGCTACGGCCGAAGACGCGGCCCGCCTCGTCCAGCAGGTCGAAAAGGAAGTCGGACCGATCCGTTACCTCGTTGCGTCGTCGGGAATCGCCCAGGAGAGCGCGTTCTACCGCCTGTCGGAGCCCGAGTGGCTCGACATCCTCTCGACGAATTTGACCGCCAACATCGCGCTCGTTCGCGCCGTCGTGGTTTCGATGATGAAGGCGGGATTCGGGCGCATCGTCTTGATGAGTTCCGTCTCGGGCTCGCGCGGCATCCCCGGCCACACGATCTATGCCGCGTCGAAGGCCGGTCTCGACGCCTTCGCGCGCTCGCTGGCGCACGAGTGCGCGGGTTTCGGTGTCACGGTCAACACGGTCGCGCCGGGGTTCATCGACACGTCCATGCTCGAAGCCCTCACCTCCGAACGCAGGAAAACGCTGGCCGCGGGTATCCCCGTGAAGCGTTTTGGAAGTCCCGACGAGGTCGCGGCGGTGGTCGCCTTCCTCCTTTCCGAGCAGGCCGCCTACGTCACCGGGCAGACCTGGGGCGTGGATGGAGGGCTTTCGGCGTGAGCGCTCGGCGCGTCGGGATCACCGGCATCGGCGTGACGACCGGTTACGGCCGCGGCGTGGATGCGCTCTGGAACGGGCTCGCTTCGGGACGAAGCGCCGTCCGCCAGCATGCGGCGAGGATGGGCGGCACGAACTGGGTGTCGCATCCGATGGCCGCGCTCCCAAAAGACACGGTGACGATCGGCCTGCTTCCGAACGCGCCGTTCGTCGCAGAAAACCACCTCGAAGACGACCCCGACTTGTTGTCGATCGCCGACTGCGTCAAGCAAGCCATCGACGACGCCGGACTCGAATACGACCGGGCGAACAACGATCTCGGTCTGGTCGTCACCCACGAGAGCCCCGCGCTGGCCCCGCACGTCCAGAGCTTTTTTCGCTGGCGGGAGCTGGGGCGTTCCTGGCTTCGCTCGCGGGCGCGCTTCAACCCGCCCGAGTTCCTCTACGAGCAGCAGCGAGAAAGCGTTTATCGCCTGCACTCGTTTCTCTACGTGCATTACCTCTCGGCGGTCTTCGGGCTCCACGGCTTCACGCTCTACAACAACAACGCGTGCGCCTCGGGGGCGTTCGCCATGGCCGTCGCGGCGGATCGCATCAGAAACGGCGAGGCCGAAACGGTGATCGTCGCGGGCGGCGACGTGCCGGAGGACGGCACCAAGTATCGATGGTTCAAGGACCGGGGGCTGTATTCGGCGACCGGCTGCTGCCGGCCGTTTGCGGCGGACAGGGACGGGCTCGTGTTGGGCTCGGGAGCGGCGGCTTTCGTGCTGCAAGACCTGGAGCTGGCGAAGGCCCAGGGGCGCCGCGTCTACGCTGAGTGGCTCGGCGGCGGATTCACGTCCGATGGTTGGAAGGTGACGGTTCCCGACGTCGCCGGCCGCCGGTACGCCCGTGCGATCGCTCAGGCGCTGAAGTCGGCCGACCTGCGTCCGGACGACGTCACGATGATCGTGCCGCACGGGGTCGGCGCCTCCCTGCTCGACCGGTACGAGGCCGAGGCGCTCGCGGAGGTGTTCGGGAGCGGCGACGACTGGCCGAGCTTTCTCCCTTTGAAGGGCGCGGTCGGGCACACGCTCGGCGGATGCGCGCTGGTCGAGACGGTTGGGGCGCTCCTTGCCCTAGAGCACGAGCAACTCCCGGCTGCGGCACGCGTCGACTCCTTCGATAAAACCCTGCCTCTCGGGCGTTCGGACCGGCCTGTGGACGGAAGCCGGTGGACTCTTCTCAAGTGCGTCAACGGCTTCGGCGGTCAGAACGGAGCCTTCGTGCTGCGTTCGGTCGCGCGTTAGGGCGTATCGCGATGCGTCAACTCCTGCGGCCGATCCTGCTTCCCGTTCTGAGGCGGCGCCCGGACGAAGTGGAAAACCAGTCCCGGCACTTCAGTCTCGATGGACCGGAGTCCCAGGAACTCGTCGCCGGAGTCGGCCGTTCGTTCCTGGGCGGATACCACGCCATGCTCGAGGCGCGCGCTCTCGCGGAGGTGTCCGTGACCGCGGCTTCGGTCGAGCGGCACTACCGGCCGTTCTTCTTCGAGGGCGCGGCGATGGGGTACTTGCCGCGAGCCTATTTCACGGACGATGCCGGACGCGATCGTGTCGAGGCGGACCTTCTCGCCCTCGATCCCCGATTCCTCTACCTCTATTACGTCGGCCTCGGGTTCTGGTTCGGTTTCCGCCATCCCGGTCGTCCGGGGGCGCTCGAGTCCTTGGCGCCTCGGCTCAACCCGTTCTACTTCCCCCTCTGCTACGACGGGCTCGGATTCAAGATTGGCTTCTTCGACGTCCCCGCGCGACCTGCGCGTCGTAGACTCTTGGAGAAAGCGCCCGCGAATCGGCACGCGCCGATCTACCAGGGCTTCGGCCGCGCTCTGTTTTTCGTCTGCATGGACGATGAGGCCCGTTTCCGTCGGGAGAAGGCCGAAGCGCCCGCCGAGCATCGGAACGACCTCGAGGCAGGCCGGGCTTTGGCTTTCGCCTTCACGGGGATTCGCCGGCCCGGGCGCATACTGGACCATTTCTCCAGCGCCGGAGACGAGGACGAGTTAGGCTCTCGGCTGCTCGGCGCGACCTGGGGGCTGACGGCCCGCGAGATGAACGATCCGGACTATTTCTTCGAATGCGTCGGCTTGCTCCCGCCCGAAGAGCAAGCCTTGCTTCGCCTCCTTCCGCAGCGGTGCCGCGAGGCGCTCGGGTCGGCTTCGAGCTACGAGCAGTGGCGGACGAAAACGAAAGACGCGGCGGTTCTGGCCTATGCCGCGTTCCAGGAGGCGCGCCGGCGGTGAACGCGTCATTGCGCATCGGGATCATGGGGTTGCTCCTCGCCGGAGGTTCTTACGCGTTGAGGTCCGGAGGCGGGCCGCGCGTCGCCTCGGACCTTCGATTCGAAGAGTGCGCGACGAAGGCGGGCCTTCACCACGTTCACACGCTCTGCCGGCTCTCTCGAAAATTGGACAACATCATGCCGTGGCTCACGTCCGTCGGCGCGGCGGTCGCCGCCGCGGACGTGGACGGCGATGGCCTGGTCGACCTGTACGTCACGGAGAGCGGTCGGGGCGATCGGAATCACCTGTTCCGTAACCGGGGCGACGCTACCTTCGAGGACATCACCGAAAAATCGGGCGCCGGCGTGGGGAATCCTGAGGGCGCGTCGATGGCCGCGGTGTTCGGCGACATCGACAATGACGGAGATCCCGATCTCTACGTCGTGATGTGGGCCGAGAAGAACCGCCTCTTCGAGAACCTGGGCGGGGGAGTTTTCCGCGACATCACGGAGACCTCCGGCACCGGCTTTTGGGGCTACGGAAATGGCGCCACCTTCGTCGATTACGACCGCGACGGTTTGCTCGACCTGTTCGTCGGCAACTACTTCCCCGAGGCCGTGCCCGACCCCGCCACCGGGAAACCTCGCCGGCTCGATCTGTGGGACCCGTTCACGACGCGCGTGATGCACGAGTCGTTTACGCGGGCGAAGAACGGGGGGCGCAACGTCTTGTACCGCAATCTCGGCAACAACAGATTCGAGGACGTCACGGACAAGGTCGGACTCGCGTATACGGGGTGGACTCTGGCGGTCGGCGCGGCGGATCTCGACAACGACGGTTGGCCGGATCTCTACGTCGCCAACGATTTCGGCGCGGACGAACTCTACTTCAACAGCGGGGACGCCGACGGGCCGCCGCGCTTTGTGCCTTTCGTCGGCGGAGAGGGGCGCCCCGCCATCGGGGACGACTGGTGGAAGGGGATGAACGTGGATTTCGGCGACGTCGATGGGAACGGGTTCCTCGATATCTACGTCACGAACATCCTCGCCCCACGCTACAAGACCGACGAAGGGAACATGCTGTGGCTCAACCTCGCCGATCCCTCCGCCAAGAACGGACGGAGGTTCGTGAACGTGGGTAAGGCGACCGGAACGCACGACGGCGGCTGGGGTTGGGGCGCCAAGTTCGCGGACTTCAACAACGACGGGCTCCTCGACATCCTCGAGGCCAACGGCTTCGTCACGGGGCCGGATCCGGAGATCACGTATTGGTACGACCTCCAAGAAATGGTCACCCAACTCAAAAACGCCACCGCCAACGCCGCCGATTGGCCGGTGATGGGCGACCGCGATCTCTCGGGGTACGAGAGGAACCGGCTCTGGCTCCAACTCCCTTCCGAAAAAGCCGCGTTGCGCTTCGCCGAGGTCGCAAAAGACGTGGGTGTTTCCGACTTGTACAACGGGCGGGGCGTCTCGCTTCTCGACGCGGACAACGACGGTGACCTCGACGTCTACATCGCGAACCAAGGCAAGGAGGGCACGTTTTACAGGAACCTCCTCTACGAAGCCGGACGCCGGAGTCCGTCCCATTGGCTCGGCCTCAGCCTCGTCGGAGATCCGGCGTCGCCCGTCGATCGGAACGGCCGGCGACACGCCTCATCCACGGACGCGGTCTCGGCCCGCGCGGTCGTCTCGTGCGGAGGGAAGGCCCAACGGCGCGACGTGCAGGGCGGCACGAGCTTCGCCGCGCAAAGCGACCGGAGGCTGTTTTACGGTCTTGGCATGTGCGCGGCGCCGGAGTCCATCACGATCTTCTGGCCGAGCGGGAGGGTGCAAGAGATCGACAAGGTCTCCGCTTCCGGGATGGTGGACCGGATGACGCGGGTCGACGAAAAAGCGCTCGCGGTGAGCGCCCGATGACGTGCCGCCCGCGATTCTCGCCGGTGATCGCCGCCGGCGTCTCGGTTGCTTTGGCGCTGTCGGGTTGCTCACGCGTGACCGGTCTCCCCGCGGTTCCCGAATCGTTGACCCGGGCCGATGCGGGGCTTGACGGGCTCGACGAGGCCGCCCAACAGGCCCGCGTCGCGCAGGACCGGATCGTCGACGGCGATTCACGTTCGAAGCTTGCGGCCTTGGCCGAACTCGTCGAGGCGAAGCCTACGAACCTCGTCCTCGGAAACGCGTTCCGCATGGAGGTCTACCACCTGAAGCGCGAATTTCTGGCGGGGGCAAGGGCTCGCGGCGAGAGATCTCCGGCTTTCCCCGACGCCCTCCGCGCCGAGCCCTTGGCGACGCTCACGCGCATCTGCGCGAAGAGGCCGACGAGGCAGCTCCGAGTTCACATCGCTCTGTCCTACGTGGATCTGATGATGCTCGACCCCGCCCTCGAGGTCAGGGCCCCGGCGAGCATCGACTCGGTTCATGCCTTCACGTCCGTTCTGGCGGACCATCCGTACGACGTTCCGGCACTCGTCGGCCGGGGGCTCAATCACTTGAACCGGCCGCGGAGGCTCGTTTGGCCCGAGCACCCGGCGCCGCCCGCCGACGCCGCGAGCCGCGATCTGGCGCTCGCTACGGCCGTCGGCGCGAAGGTCGGCGGCGCGTCCGCGCGGGTGAAGGGCCTTCTCCTCCTGCTCCTGGGCGATGCGTATGCGCACGAGGGCAAAGCGGGGGTGGCCCGGAGTTGGTGGACCTTGGCGGCTGAGACCACCAACGATCGCGGCGTTCAGTCGGAGCTCGCGCTCCGCGCCGGCTGGCCCGAGTCCGAGATGCCGGACCGCCTCGAGGCGCGCCTCGAGGAGCGTATGGCGGAGCGGGATGAGCCGGTTTCGGACCTTTCGTTCCTCTGGAACGATGACGCGAGGGGGCCATGGTGACCGCCCCCGTAACCGCGCGCCCCGCCGCCAAGTTCGTCCTTCCGAAGTGGGGGGATCCCCGCGTGACGTTGTCCGTGTTCCTCACGATGTACACGGTGCTCGGCCAGACCGTTCTCTACTTCAACCGCGACCCCGAGCAACTCGCGTTGTGCATCGTCACCGCTTGTGCCGCCGAGATGCTGCTCGCATGGCTTTTCACCCGCGTGATCCTGTTTCCGATCTCCGCTTACATCACCGGCCTGTCCATCGGGCTGCTGCTCGAAAGTTACGACCCCCGCGTGTTCGTGCTCGCGTCCTTGTGGGGGATTTCCTCCAAGTACTTCATCCGGGACCGCGAGGGGCACTTCTTCAATCCGTCGAATTTTTCGGTCGTCGCGGCGCTGGCTCTGTGTCAGGGGCTCGCCACCGTGGCGCCGGGTTCGCAGTGGGGCGGAAAGGCCTGGATTCCGATGGTGATCCTCGCCCTCGGCACGACGATGATGGTTCGAGTGCGGCGCATCGACCTCGTCGGGGCCTGGTTGGCCGGCTATCTCGTCATGGGGATGTTGCGTGTCGCTTTGGGACAAGGTGGGGCCGTCTTCGCCCTCGGGCCGATGTTGAGCGGCGAGTTCGCCCTCTTCTCGTTTTCGATGCTCCCGGATCCGAAGACGTCGCCGAACACGCGTACCGGACGGGTTCTTTGGGGCGCCGGCATCGCCGTGACGGACGGCGTCCTACGATTTCTGGAGATCCGCTACTCGATGTTCATCGCGCTGTTCGTTTTTTGCGCGGTGCTCCCCGCGTTCCGGAGAATCTTCGGCGGGAGCCGCCTCGAGTCCCAGCCATGGAAGACGGTCGAGCGAAAATGGGGGACCTGACCCCGCTTCTCACGCCCCTCGCAAAGTCTCGGCGATTGGCCGCTTCAGCGCTCTCCACACGGGGAAGGCCGCGGCGACGAGCGTCGCCGCCACCGACAAGACGAACGAAAATGCGACGATCCCGGGGACGACATCGACCCCTCCCAGAAACGGTCGCGTCGCGCCCGGGGGGGATGGGAACGGGATGCCGATGGCCGAAGCCGTGACCGCGATGGCGATTCCGAGCAGAACGCCCAGGCCGCCGCCGAGCAGGCCGGTGATCAACGCTTCCGTCATGAGGAGCCGGCCGACGACTCCGGGGCGGAGCCCCAACGCGCGGAGGGTCGCCAGCTCCAACCGGCGCTCCACGATCGACATGCCGATCGTGTTGGCGATGCCCAAGATCACGATGGTCGAGATGATCAGCTTGATCACGTCCAGCTCGCGCCGGAATAGGCTCACGACTTGATTGTGAAATAACGCGAGCTCGTTCCAGGGCTTGACCTCGAGGTCGAGTCCGGCCGTCTCGAACGCCACTTCGAGAGCGTGCAGCACCTCCGGGACGCTCTCGGTCCGGTCGAGGAGGATCACGATCTGCTCGATCCGGTCGTCCCCGAGCAGTTCCTGCGCCGCCCGGATCGGCACCTTCAACGTCCAGTCGTCGTATTCCTTCAAGCCGCCCTCGAAGATCCCGCGGAGGGAGGCGTCCATGGCGTTCAACGCGCCCGAGCTGGTGTTCGCGGTCAAGGTCAAGGGAGCTCCTGGGGTCGCGTCGATCTTCTGGGACAGCCCGAGTCCGGCCACCACGCCGTGGGAATCGTCCGGAGCGAGCGACCGGCCGGCCTTCATCGTCATGTGCCGGCTGAACTCGGGATCGTCCTCGGGCTCGACACCGATTCCGACGAAGGCCACGTACCGGTCCGCGCGAGAGATCATTCCGGTGAACTCGCGCCGTCTCGTGACGCGAGCGACGTGAGGCAGCGCCTTGACCAGGGCCACCACGCGATCCGCCTCGAGGCGAGGTAAGAGATACCGCCCGGGCTCGCGCCGGTGGTTTTCGGTGTACCCCCGCCGGTAGACCTGGATGTGGCCGTGGCGGCCGTGGATCGCGTCCTCCCGGAGCTCTCGAAAGATGTTGTAGATCACCCCGCCGTTCACGATCAGGGCGGCGCAGCCGGTGGCGATGGCGAGGAGCGCGACCGCCGTCCGCACGCGGTTGCGAAATACGTTTCGAAGCGCCAAAGCCAGGAAGAGCCTCACGCGTGGTCTCCCGTGACGCGACCGTCCCTCAGGGTGACGACGCGGCCGGCGAGGCCGACGAGCTCCGGATCGTGCGTCGCATAGAGAAACGTGGTTCCGCGCTCGCGGTTGAGCTCGAGAAGCAGCGCCACGACAGCGCCTCCTGTTTCGTGGTCGAGGTTCGCGGTGGGCTCGTCGGCCAGGACGATCTCCGGATTCCCTGCGACGGCCCGCGCGACCGCGACGCGCTGTTGCTCTCCCCCGGAAAGCTCCGCCGGGCGGCGGGCCGCCTTGCCGGCGAGCCCGACCCGGTCGAGCGCGGAAGCCACCGCGCGCTTTCGCGCATCGGGTGCGAGGTCTTTCCGGAACAGGAGAGGCAACGCCACGTTTTCCGCCGCCGTGAGCACGGGGATCAGGCTGAACTGTTGGAACACGAAGCCGAGCTTCGCGAGCCGGAAATCGGCGAGCTCGAAAGGAGCGAGGCCCGAGAGCTCGCGGCCGTCGATTTCGATCCGGCCCGACGTCGGAACATCGATTCCACCGACGAGGTTGAGGAGCGTCGTCTTTCCGCTACCCGAGGGCCCCGCGATCGCCACGAACTCGCCGCGGCCGACCCGCAGCGAGACCTCGTGGAGCGCCACGGATTGCTGTGCCCCGGCACCGTACACGCGTGAGACGGAAGTAAGAACGAACACGGGTGACCTTCCAGCGAACGCCGAAACTACTCTAAACGCGAGGGTGAAGCCATGCCGCGCACGATGCGCTCCAACGGGACGTCGTCGGCCGCCGCCGTGTCACGAGCCGCGAGGGCCGCATCGCGAATCGGGATCAGCCCCTCGGAGGTGAACGACGCCGGCGGCACCTCGAGCTTCCGCAAGTTGGAGAACACGAGCGTGCTGCCTTCCTTCCACTCGTCGAAGCTCTCGATGTCGAGACGCATGGAACGCAGGCCCAGCGCCCCCTTGCGATAGTCGCCGTAAAGGACCGTCTTGAGCAGCGCGCCCGTGCGCCCGTAGTGCTCGATCTTTCTGGGGAGGAACCCTTTCTTCGCCACCCAGTAGACGATCCGGGTGTAACGCAGGGCGTCGACTTCTGGCTCGAGCTCCAACCGGTAGCACGCCTCACCGTCGAGAGATTCTTCCCCCGAAACATGGGCGGTGTACCCCCGGGTCAAGTTGGACCGCGCCAGATCGCCGGTGGCCACGTCCCCGTTCATCATCTGGGCGCCCGAGAGTTCCCACGGCTTGGACGCTTTGGGGAGGAGCATCCAGTACCGGTTCTCGACCATCAAGACGAGCGCGCCGTAGAGCGGCTCCGGCGACCGCATGAGAATGACGGTCCGGTCTTTCCCGCGGGCGATCATGGAGTAAGAGGCGTCGCGCTCCTTGACGATGGCGCCGCGTGACACGCCGTGGATCGTGAAATCGACCGCGTAGTTGAGGTCCGGATTCCGGATCTCCTCCGCCTTGCGGAGAATTTGCTCGGCGCCGGGCGGCTTCGCGTGCGCGGCGAAGACCGCGACGAGCGGAAGGGCCACGAGAAAGGTGACGGTTGCAAGGGGACGCATGCTACTCGAAGCGCCCCTTCAGCCACGCTTCGACTTCTTCGGGGTGGTAACCAAACGGTCCCGGTTTGCCCTTATAGACGATCGTCCCCTTCTCGTCGACGACGTACAGCCTTTCCGGCCAGCCCGCGTAAGCCGCGTTGGCGCGATCGTGGATGGGGTCCACGAGGAGGGGGATTTGATAGTGGAAGCGCTGAACGAAGTCGTTGGCGATCCGCAGGCGATCCTCCGTCGTTCTCGGCTGGGGATAGCAGACGCCTTCTTTTTCGTTCGAGTCCAGCTGCCATTCATCCAGGGGGTGCGCTTCTTTGATGTAGATGGTGACGAATCCGACGCGGTCTCCGTACTGGCGAAAGAGAGCCTGAACGCGCTCGACCGAGCGCCGGAAGGGGGGTCAGGTGAAGCTCCCGAAAACGAGGACGACCGGACGGCCGCCGAGATACTGAGAAAGGCGTGCGGTGGTCTTCCCATCGAGCGCGAGAAGCTCGATATCCGGAGCAGGGTCGCCGACCTGAAGCGTGCCCTTCTGCCGCTGGTCGTAGCGGATCATTCCGATGATGTTGCGCGGTCCGATCCTGGCCACGACGATCGC
>JANMVW010000309.1:0-11223 GCA_031393555.1 Acidobacteriota bacterium | reverse complement strand
GAGCAAAAGCTCGAGGTCGACCGCCGCCGCGTGCGCGACCGGATCAAGTCGCTCGAGAAGATGCTCCACGGCGAGCGCACCCGCCGCGAGCAGCGCCGCGCGCGCCGCAGCGAGCGGGACGTCCCGGTCGTGTCGATCGTTGGTTACACGAACGCGGGGAAGAGCACGCTTTTGAACGTCCTGACGAAAAGCGAGGTCTTCGTCGAGCAGCGGATGTTCGCCACGCTCGATCCTTCCTCGCGCCGCCTGAGGCTCCCGCGCGAGCGCGAGATCGTCATCAACGACACGGTCGGGTTCATCCGCGATCTCCCCAAGGACCTCCTCGCCGCCTTTAGGGCCACCCTCGAAGAAATCGCCGACTCGGACCTCCTCGTCCATCTCGTCGACATGGCCCACCCGCGCCACGAGGCGCAGATCAAAGCGGTCGAAGCGATCCTCGAAGAGCTGGGCGATTCCGACATCCCCCGCCTGCTCGTTTTCAACAAGGCCGACCTCGTCGAGCGAGAGCGTCGCGACGAGATCCTGGTCGCGCACGAGGGATCGATGGCGATCGCCGCCGCGAAGAGGGAAGGGCTGACGGAGCTCTTGCGGGCGATGGATGACGGACTGGCCAGAAGGAAAGAAGTTAGATTGGCCTAGCAAGGTCCAGTTGCTTCGCGTCAAAAACGCCGTACAATTCTCAGCCGAGATAGGCCAAGAAGGTGCGGCGGACCATGACACTACCCGGGCTCATCATTGATACCTCGGCTGGGACCCCGGTCTATCGCCAGATCGCGGAGGGGATTCAATCCGCCCTGCGCGACGGGCGGCTTTCCGCCGGACAGCAACTTCCTCCCACGCGCGACCTCGCCAAGCAACTCGCGGTCAATCGCAACACGGTGATCGCCGCGTACGACCTTCTGGTCGAGCTCGGTGCGGCGACGGGGCACACGGGGCGCGGGACCTTTCTCGTCGGAGCTCGCAACGCGAGCACTGCTCCGCAAGAGCGCGGCACGGGTCCTGACGATCCGTGGCTCGGGGCGTTCGCGCGCGCGGTTCAGGGGCCCGGCGTCGGCAGTCTCCTCACGATCTACCGCATCGCGACCTCGCACGAGGGGATCTCCCTCGCAGGCGGATACCCCGCCGCCGAGTTGATGCCGGTCGACGCGTTCGCGCATGCGATGGAAACGACCCTGCGAGAGCGCGGCGCCGAGGTTCTCTCCTACGGGCCGACGGCGGGGTACGGGCCGCTGCGCGAGACGATCGCCCAAGAGATGAGCCGCAAGGGCTCGCCGTCCGATCCGTCGTCGATTCTCGTCACCAACGGGTCGCAGCAGGCGCTCGAGCTGGCGTTCCGGGCGTTCGTCGATCCGGGGGACGCGGTCGTCGTCGAGGATCCGACTTACACCGGCGCGATCAGCGCGCTGGCCGCGCTCGGCGCGCGTCTGGTGGGCGTGCCGCTGGACGATCAGGGGCTTCGCCCCGATCTCCTCGAGCTGGCGTTGGAGCGCCACCGGCCACGCCTGCTCTACGTGCAGCCGACGTTTCACAACCCCACCGCCCGGGTCATGGGAGAGGCGCGGCGCCGGGACGTGCTGGCGATCGCCGCGCGTCATCGCTGCATCATCGTCGAAGACGACTACGCCTCCGATCTGCGCTTCGAAGGGCGCGATCTCCCCACGCTGCATGCGTTGGACGGTGGGAAGCACGTCCTCCATCTCAGCACGTTCTCGAAAAAGCTCCTGCCGGGTCTGCGCGTTGGGTGGGTCGCCGCGCCCGAACCGGTTTTCGAGCGGCTGTTGGCGCTGAAGCAGATCGAAGACTGCGGGACGAGCCCGCTCGTGCAGGCGGCGCTGCATGCCTTCATCGCCGAAGGCGCCCTGGCGGAGCACCTCGCGTGCGTGCGCTCCGCCTATCTTTCGAGGTCGCAGGCGATGGACGAGGCCATCGGGATCCACTTCCCCGAGGGGGCGCGCTTCACGCGGCCGTCCGGCGGACTCTTCGGCTGGGTGGTGCTCCCCGAAGCCGTGGACGGCGACGAGCTGTTCGCCGCGGCGCGCGAGCGCGGCGTGCTGGTCGGGCGAGGGTCCCTCTTTCACGTCTCAGGCGGCGGCCGCAACACCTTGCGGCTGACGTTCGCTTCTTGCGTCGAAGAGCACATCCGCTCCGGGATCGCCGTGTTGGGGGAGTTGTTGGGCCAGCGATGGCCGAAAACCCGCGTCGCGCTCCGCGAGCGAGATTTCGAGGCCGTACCGATTCTCTAGAGAATGCCAGGAGGTTCGTGATGGGGAACACCGATAAGGGAACGCCGAGGCTGAAGACGGGCCTCGCCGAGATGCTGAAGGGCGGCGTCATCATGGACGTCACCGACGACAAGCAAGCGAGAATCGCCGAGGACGCCGGGGCCTGCGCGGTCATGGCGCTCGAGCGCGTCCCGTCCGACATCAGGCGAGACGGCGGTGTCGCTCGCATGTCCGACCCCGCGATGATCGAGAAGATCATGAAGACCGTGTCGATCCCGGTCATGGCGAAATGCCGCATCGGGCACTTCGCCGAGGCGCAGGTGCTGCAGTCGCTTGGTGTCGACTACATCGACGAGAGCGAGGTGCTCACCCCCGCCGACGAAGAGTTCCACGTCGACAAGTTCGCGTTCACGGTGCCGTTCGTGTGCGGCTGCCGGGACCTGGGCGAGGCCTTGCGGCGGATCGGCGAAGGGGCGGCGATGATCCGCACCAAGGGCGAGGCCGGTTCCGGGAACATCGTGGAGGCGGTGCGTCACATGCGCTCCGTGATGACCGGGTTGCGGCGGCTGACGCTTCTCGGCCCCGAAGAGATGATGACCGAGGCGAAAAATCTCGGGGCGCCCTACGAGCTCGTGCGTCTGGTCGCGGCCAGCGGGAAACTGCCGGTTCCGAACTTTGCCGCGGGCGGTATCGCGATCCCCGCCGATGCGGCGCTGATGATGCAGCTCGGCGCCGAGGCGGTGTTCGTCGGCTCCGGCATTTTCAAGTCCGAAGATCCGGCGGTGCGCGCGAAGGCGATCGTGCGCGCGACCACGCATTACAAAGACCCGAAGATCGTGGCCGAGGTCTCGCGCGGCCTGGGTTCGGCGATGCACGGCATCGAAACTTCGAAGCTCCCGGAATCGGAGCTTCTCCAAACGCGCGGCTGGTGACGAGGACGACCATGGCGCGGATCGGCGTGCTCGCGTTGCAGGGCGATTTCGACGCCCACGAGAAGGTGCTCGCGGGCCTCGGATGCGAGGTCGTCGAAGTGCGTCGCGTGGCCCAGCTTCCCGGTCTCGACGGGCTCGTGATCCCGGGAGGCGAGAGCACGACGCTGCTCAACCTGATGGCCGACGAGCCGTGGTTTCCGGAGTTGAAGCGCTTCGAGCAGGCCGGCGGGGCGCTGATGGGGACCTGCGCGGGGGCGATCCTGCTCGCGCGCAGCGTCGTCAACCCACCCCAAGACAGCGTCGGCCTCCTCGACGCCACGATCGCTCGCAACGCCTTCGGCCGGCAGGTCGATTCGTTCGAGACGACGCTCGCCGCCCCCAGCTTGGGCGGAACGATCGAGGCGGTGTTCATCAGAGCCCCGCGATTTCAGGCGCTGGGACCGAACGTCGAGACGCTCGCCACCTATGATGGCGAGCCCGTCCTCGTGAGGGAGGGACGGGTGCTCGCGATGACGTTCCACCCCGAGCTCACACGAGACGACAAGCTGCACATCTATTTTCTGACGATGATCCAAACGGCGACACTGACAGGGAGGTTCTAGTGAAAATCTATGTGGACGGAACGCTCTACGCGAAAGAAGACGCCAAGGTGTCCGTGTTCGATCACGGTTTCCTCTATGGCGACGGTGTGTTCGAGGGGATCAGGGCCTACGACGGGATCGTGTTCCGCCTGAAGGACCACATCGACCGGCTCTTTCAGTCGGCGAAGACGATCGCTCTCGAGATTCCCCTGACTCACAAAGAGATGACCCAAGCGGTCTTGGAGACGGTCGCCGCCAACGAGCAGAGGGACGCGTACGTCCGGCTCGTCGTCTCGCGTGGACCGGGCGACCTGGGGATCGACCCGGCCAATTGCTCGAAGCCCACGGTCGTCATCATCTGTGCCGAGATCAAGCTGTACCCGAAGGAGCTCTACGAGACGGGTGCCGCGATCGTGACCTCGTCGGTGCGGCGGATTCCGATTCAGTGCCTCGATCCGCGCATCAAGTCGCTGAATTACCTCAACAACATCATGGCCAAGATCGACGCCCGTCGCGCCGGTGCCTTGGAGGCCGTGATGCTGAATCATCAAGGGCGCGTGGCCGAATGCACCGCGGACAACCTCTTCTTCCTCGCGGGCGGCGTGCTGAAGACACCCGACCTGATGAACGGCGCCCTTCCGGGGATCACGCGCGCGACCGTCCTCGAGATCGGCCGCTCGATGCCGATGCCGACGGAAGAGGGGAACTACGGCTTGCACGATCTCTACAACGCCGACGAGGTGTTCTTGACCGGAACCGGCGCCGAGATCATGCCGGTGATCTCGGTCGACGGCCGCATCGTGGGCACAGGCAAGCCGGGCCCGACGACGAAAAAGCTCCTCGACGAGTTCCGGAAGCGCCGGACGCAAGACGGGATCGCGGTGCCCTACGTGACGGGGGTCGCGAAGGCCTGATCGAAATGGGGACAGTCCCCTTTTTCTTTTGCTCGACAAAAATAGTTTGACGGATAGAACATCTGGCGCTAGGATGCCGTCCGTCATGCACCGCGACAATCCGATCTCCTCGACCCACGAGATGTACCTCAAGGTGCTTCACGAAGCGCGCGGAGAGCACGGCGTTTCTCGGGTGGGGGATCTGGCCCGGCGGCTCGACGTCAGCCCGGGCACGGTTTCGACCGTCCTCAAGGGCCTCGAGCGCATGCATTTCGTTCGTCACGAGCGCTACGGATTCGTCGTCCTCACGCCGGAAGGCCGGGACGTGGCCCTGTGCGTGATCCGCCGCTTCGACACGATTCGCGCGCTGCTCGTCGAGGTCCTGGGGGTCAGCCCCGAAACGGCCGAAATCGACGCCTGCATGATGGAGCACGCCGTCAGCCCGACCACCGTCTTGCGCATGCAAGAGCTGCTCGAAAAGCAACGGAGCCGCCGCGTTGTCACACCGCCGATCAAACGACGTCGTCGCGGCCACCTCTGTGCAGGATGCAAGTCCCGCGGTGTTTGTCGCGCGTCGGGGGAGCCCAAACGTGAGTAAACTCTTCTGTGTCGGCCTCGCCTTTCTCTTCGTGGCTTCGACGGCCGCCGCCCAAGAGCGCCCGTACTTCGTCACGTACGACCATTACCTCGAAGAGCCCGGCGCGCTGGAGCTCGGGTTCAACCCGCTGTTTGGCTCGGTGGACGGCGGGAACGATTTCGTGGCCGGCTCGATCGAGATCGAGTACGGCGTCACCGCCTGGTGGACGACCGAGCTTTACCTGGACGGACAGCACACCGAAAACGAAAGCACGGAGCTCACCGGATTTCGCTGGGAGAACCGCTTCCGCTTGTTGGAGCGCGAGCACGCGATCAACCCGGTGCTCTACGTCGAGTACGAAGACGTCAACGGCGCCGACAAAGCTCTGAGGGCGATCGTGGGCCACGACGGCGCCTCGGACTTCCTGGAGCCAAACTCCGAGACCGTGCAGGAGATCGAGCGCGAGCTCGAGGTGAAGCTGATCCTCTCGAGCACGTTCAAGGGCTGGAACGTTTCCGAGAATCTCATCGCCGTGAAGAACCTCGCGGGCGAGCCCTGGGAGTTCGGCTACGCCCTGGGGGCCAGCCGGCCCTTGGCCCTGGCGGCTTCGCCCGAGCGGTGTTCGTTCTGCGCCGAGAACTTCGTCGCCGGCCTCGAGCTTTACGGCGGGCTCGGCGACACCCGGCAGTTCGGCCTGAGCGGGACCTCGCGGTATCTGGCGCCGGTCATCGCGTGGAATCTCCCATCCGCCGTCACGCTGAAGCTCTCGCCGGGTTGGGGATTGAACCAAGACAGCCTTCCGTTCGTCCTGCGCTTCGGCTTCTCCATCGAATTTCCGAACGTGGGGAGCCGATGAGGTCCGCGGCTGCCGTCGCCGCCGTGACGGTGCTCGTCGTGGCGAGCTTGTCCGCGGTGGCGGGGAACAAGCCGGAGTCCAAGCCCTACACCCAACTCGCGCACGTTCCTGACGATGCCCGCGCTCGAGCCAACCCCTTGGAAGCGAGCCCCGACGCGCTCAAAGCCGGGAAAAAACTCTACGAGCGTCACTGCGCCGAGTGTCACGGCGCCACGGGCGAGAGCGGCCGCAAGGGGCCGAGCCTCCTGGTGCCGGAAATCCAGACCGCTCCCGCGGGCGCGCTCTTCTGGGTCATCACCCACGGCAACGTCCGGGCGGGGATGCCGCCCTGGTCGAAGCTTCCCGAGCCCCAGCGCTGGCAGCTCACGACGTACCTGAAGTCGTTCGGGGCCGTGCCACGGCCATGAGCGGGTTTTGACGGTAG
This sequence comes from Acidobacteriota bacterium, assembly GCA_031393555.1. Lineage (GTDB taxonomy): Bacteria > Acidobacteriota > Polarisedimenticolia > Polarisedimenticolales > DASRJG01 > DASRJG01. The sequence goes on along the minus strand of JANMVW010000309.1, from coordinate 4,738 downwards.
CGCGCTACGCCGCTATCTTCCGACGCGTGGTCTGCTCAAGCGTGATCCAGGGACTCGATCGGCATCTCGATGAGTGAGGCGCAGCACGCGAGGCTGATCCTTGCGATCCTGCAAGAGCATTGGGATGAGGCCGAGCGATTGACTCGCGCGGCGCCTGTTGACCCCGAGTCGCTGATCGCCCTCTGCCGTCAGACCGACATCTCGCCCTGGATCCACTCCCGCCTGTCCGGCGCCGGTCGGCTCGGCCTCGTCGGGCCCGAGGCAGCGCGCGGCCTGACGGAAATCAGGACGAAGGTCCGCCACGACAACCTCCTGCTGATCTCGCGGGCCGAAAGAGCGCTCGACCTCCTGGCGGAGGTTGGCGTCAAGCCGGTGCTTCTCAAGGGGCTCGACCTGATCCACCGGGTGTACCGGCGCTTCGACGAGCGGACGCTCGACGACGTCGACCTCCTGGTCGCACGCGATCAGCTGCGGCCCGCCCTCGCCGCCCTCGAGTCCGGTGGTTGGCGCGTGCCTCCCGAGCCGAAGCGAAGCCACTACATCAGGAGCAGCCATCATCTGGGGCTCACGAGCCCTGGCCCCGTGACCGTGGAATTCGAGCTGCATTGGAACCTGGCGCAAGAACTGCGCTTCCGAGTCGACGTGTCGGGGCTTCTCGACAGATCGCGCGAGATCGAGATCGGGGGTCGCCGGGTTCGCCGCCTGGACGATCACGATCTGGTGGCGCATCTGCTGCTGCACCACTTCACGCACTACTTCGACCGGCGCATCAAGTGGGCCGTGGACCTGCGCGCGATCTCCTCGCAACCCGGTTTTCGTTGGGACCTGGTCGTCGAGCGGCTTCGCTCGTGGGACGCCGGCGTGGTCTCGGGCTTTGCCGTGCTCCACCTGCGCAAGCTCTTCCCCGACTGGATTCCCGAATCGGTCGTCGAGGCGCTGCCCACGGCCGCGTGGCGCCGAGCGCTGACCCGTCCGCTCGAGTCGGATCATCCGCTGGACCTGTTCCGGGGAACACGCAATCGTCGCGTCCAGCTCTACCTGGCGGCGGTCCTCTTGGAGCGCCCCTCGCTGCTTCCACGCTGGCTGGTCCATCGAACGTTTCGCGACCAGCGGCCCAGCGAAAATCCGCTCGACAGTCCGTCGGAGTGACGCTTGCTGCTAGCGCGACGATGGCGCCGGCTCCGGAGGACAGTACCCCTCGTAGCAGGAGGTGTCGCAGGGCGTCGCTACCGACGTCTGCCAGTATCCGCAGGGCAAGACCATAGCGGAGCAGTCGCCGCCGACGTACTCGAAATACTGCTCGTTTCGGCGGTCGAGGACGCCGTCGCGATTCCGCGTCGTCACCATGTGATGGCTCTCGCGAACTTCACAAAATCCCAGGCTGTGGGTCCATTGCATGTCGCTGGTGAAGACGTTCCCGACGACCGCCCCGGCGCGGCAGGTCTCGCCATCGCAAAGATCTCTCACGAAACAACTCGTCGCCCAGTCGTCGTTTTGTGAAACGATTTCGACGCCGCCCCCGGTCGCGCGGGGTAGGTCCACGCACGTCCCGCCGGCACCCGTGACGACGAACGTGTACTCGCCGGCGAAGTTCGCCGCCGGCTGACCGGTCACTTCGTCCGATCCGCCGCAGCCCGAGGCGATCAGAGCCAGAAGCACCGCCGAACATGACAGACATCTCGAAAACGTCATGGCGCTCCCCCCTCGAAGCGAAGGGCCACTGTGACCCAACCGCAAATCGCGGCGAGCGAGGGCGAATCTAATGCCTCGTTCCCGTTTGTGCACCTCGAGGGAATTCGGGGCAGCAAACGCCCAGCCGCTCGGCGATTTCCGCGTTCGCGTGACTGTAGGGGTTTTGGGCCTGCGGCTCCGTCCGGCTTACATATAAAACCATTGAATTGGCTGCGTCTTACACCACCTTCAACGGTGACGAGAGACCGTGCCCGAGATCGGGGGATTGACGAGATGAGGTCCGTTACACGCTGGCTCCTCCTGACAATGCTGGTCCTTTTCGGATCGAGCGCGTGGGCTGGTACGAGCGTCAGCCTCACCGCCAGCCCCTACCAAAAGCCGGGAGCCGGGAACGACGTCGTGGTCGCGGTGGCCGTGAGCCAGGCGAGTGGCGTCACCTCCATGGATTTCGCCTACGCCTTCAACCCGTCCGTCCTGACGCCGACCGGCGTGTTCCTCACCGGATTCACCTCAGGGTTCTCGCTCACGTCGAATCTCAACACTACGGGTCTGGTCGAGCTCCACCTCGCGCGACCGACCGGGCTCTTCGGATCGGGCGAGGTTGCCTGGGTGACCTTCCGCGTCGCGAGTGGGGTCGCGGCAGGCATCACCACACCGCTTTCGTGGGCCTCAGCGATCCTCAATGGCGGTGCGATCCCCTGCGGGAAGCAGGGTGTGAGCCTCGCGATCGGCTCCGCTCCGGTGACGATCGGAGCTCCCCGAGGAGCCTTCGGCCCGGCGGGATCCCAAGTCGTGGTTCCGATTTCGGCCAGTGCGCTCGCCGGAGGCTCTTCCTTCGACATCGTCGTCACGTTCGACCCGACCGTGTTGGCTGCGAGTTCCGTCCAGATGCCGGCGTTCGCGTCGTGCCTGTCGTTGGTCCCCAACGTCTCGGTCCCAGGCACGGTCCGCGTGTCGCTCTTCGGTCTATGCACCCTCTCGGGCTCGGGGCCGCTCGTGAACATCGTGTTCAACGTGATCGGTCCGTCCGGGAGCCGAACCCCCCTGAACGTCACGCGCGGCGACATCGAAGAAGAGCGGTATCCGAGTGTGCTCGAGGACGGCCTGTTCAACGTCTGCGGAACGCGCGACATCGACGGCGACGGCTTCAGCGTCTGCGCCGGCGATTGCAACGACGCGAACGCCGCCCTCCACCCTGGGGCCGCCGAGTCGTGCAACGGGATCGACGACGATTGCAGCGGCATCGTGGACGACGCGCCCGTCCCCGCAGGTGTCCCGGGCGTCGCCGCCGTGGCCGACAACGGCGACACGGTTTTATCCTGGGCGCCGGTCGCCGGTAGCACCGGCTACGACGTCGTCCGCGGAAGTCTCACCGCGCTAGCGTCCGACGCGGGTGATTTCTCCCGATCCACCGACCTGTGTCTCGCGGACAATTCCGCAGCCGCCGGAGTCCGCGATCACCTGCTCCCCGCCGAGGGCGAAGGCTTCTGGTACCTCGTCCGTCCGACCAACTGCGGAGGCGCCGGATCGTACGACGGCGGCGGCAATCGCCAGGCGGCGCTCCGGGATCCCGGAATCGCAGTCTCGCCCTCCCGCTGCCAGTAGCGCCCGAGACCCCCTCCACCCGCCAACTTGCCTCTTGATTTTCTGGAACCTAGGTTCCGGTACCTGCCGTTGCGCGATCGTGCCGGCATGAGGTGCGTTTGCGGGACGGGGGAGTTTGGGAGCTTACGGCGAGGAACGGAATTCGCCGGCGGGGGTCATCGATGAGAGCAGCGAGCGAATGTGCGGCGGGGATGGTTATCGGCGATAGGAAGCCTTCCGCCATTCGGCGCAGGTGGATCGCGTTCCTGCTGGGCGCGGCGGTGTTGGCGCTTCCCGCTGGTTCGCTGCTGGCGGGCATCGGGACTCCGACGCCGATCGGGACCGGCTCCTCGGCTACCGCGGGAACGACGCTCGTCATCACGATCCCGGGTTCCACCAACGTGCCGGTGGGCAACACCGTCATCGTGACCTTCACGATGAAGGGTTCGGCCACCGCGCTTGGGGCGTCGCCGTGCGTCGACTCGAAGGGGAATAGCTACTCGAAGGATGCCGATATCGTCACGAATGGGACGGGGATGCGCACGATAATCTTCTCGGCCCCCGTCACAGCGGCTCTGACGACGGGCGACACGATTACGATCACGCACCCGAGCGTCCAGCGAAGATTGGGGCAAGCCTTCCAGGTCTTGGGCATCATCGCGTCGGGGCGGTTCGACACGGCCGCGACGGCGGCCGGCAACAGCGGCAACGCGAGTTCGGGCTTGACGGCTACCACAACGCAGGCGAGCGAGTTGCTGATCGGGTCGTTCGGCATCGACTCCAAAACCTCGGGATTTGGCGTTGGAGCCAACTACACGGCACTGGGGACCCCGTTTGCTACCGGCGTTACAGGCAGCGACATCTCCCATGCCGCGGAGTACCGCATTGTCAGTGCGACGGCGGCTTACGCGGCCACGGCGACGATCACCAGCTTGCCATGGTCCGCCGGGATCGCCACCTACAAGGGATTTGTGTGCGGCAACGGCACGATTGAACCGGGCGAACAGTGTGACGACGGCAACACGACCAACGGAGACTGTTGCTCCTCGATCTGTCAGTTCGAGTCGAGCGCCACGGTTTGCCGCGCTGCGGTCGGCGGATGCGACGTGGCGGAAACCTGTACCGGAGCGAGCGCGACGTGTCCCGCCGATGTGATCGCAGCGAGTGGGACGGTGTGCCGCGCTGCGGTCGCCGGCGGATGCGACGTGGCGGAAACCTGTACCGGAGCGAGCACGGCGTGTCCCGCCGATGTGGTCGTAGCGGGTGGGACGGTGTGCCGCGCTGCGGTCGCCGGCGGATGCGATGTGGCGGAGAGCTGTACCGGAGCGAGCAACGCGTGTCCCGTCGATGTGGTCGTCGCAGGTGGGACGGTGTGCCGCGCTGCGGTCGCCGGCGGATGCGATGTGGCGGAGAGCTGTACCGGAGCGAGCAACGCTTGTCCGTCCGATGTGATCGCAACGGG